>DAOVVO010000009.1 GCA_030637135.1 Nitrospirota bacterium | reverse complement strand
ATTCGACTGAGCTCAGCCGAAGTCCAAACCCCGACTGCTTGCCCTGTGAGCGAAGTCGAAGGGTTAAGTCGGGGACAGTCGAATGGGTTGCTTTTTTTTATTCAAACATACATGCATGTAAACCCCGTTAGAGATTTTACAATCTCTAACGGTATGTAACGGTATGCGCCGTTGGTGGCTTTTTACCCCGTAAGACCTGTGGTCTTTTACGGGGTGAACCACCGTCGGCTCTGAAATGTAATCACTACACCATCCCGTTGGAGATAAATTTCTAACGGGATATACTTTCTCTAACGGGGTAAAACTAAAAAAATTAAAAATATTGCCAGAATGACACTGAATATTGTCATTTTGATATACTTTGCTAAAATCTCCATAACTTATTTATTTGATTAATAATAATTAATTTTTTGGCACATTTTTTGCATGAATTTTATTAAAAAAACAATAACTTGGGGATTTATGCACAAAAGAGCGTCCGAGAGATTTCCTGCAAATGTAGATGTAAAGTTTTTTTGCGGTAATATGTTTTACTCAGGAATTGTAACGAATCTTTCACAACATGGTATGTTCATTCGCACAATGCAGTGCCTTCCCTTTGAATCAAAGTTCGAAATATTTTTTCATGTCAATGAAGAGATTTTGAAAGTTCCGGTAAAAGTAAGCAGGATAGAAAAAACAGAAGGTTTTTATGATGGCATGGGGGTTAATCTTTTGGAGCATCCCCAGAAATATCTCGAATACCTTGATCATCTCAAATCGACGTCTCCTTCTTTGTAAATCTTAAAACATCTCTCTGTCCAGTGTTCTGTACTGAATTGCCTCTGAAATATGTTCTGCGCTGATTTGTTCTGATTCTGCTAAATCTGCAATTGTCCTGCTGACCTTAAGGATTCGAGTATATGCCCTGGCAGAGAATCCAAGTTTATGCATTGCATTCTCAAGAATGCCCTGAGCATCGGATGTAAGAGCGCAGTATTTTTTTATATGTTTTGAGCGCATTTTTGCATTTGAAAAGAGATTGTCTTTTTTGAATCTCTCAACCTGCTTTCCTTTTGCGTTTTGAACTCGCTCTTTAATGTTTTGAGATGGTTCCCCGCAAAAGTCTTTTGAGAGTTCTTTGTATGGCACTGCGGGAACCTCGACATGAATGTCTATTCTGTCGAGTAAAGGACCTGAAACTCGTTGTCTATACCGGTGTATTTGAGAAGGTGTACAGGTGCACTGGTGATGATCATCTCCAAGATAACCGCAGGGGCAGGGGTTCATGGCACAGATAAGCATTATTGATGCCGGATAGGTAATAGAGGTTGTTGCCCTTGATATTGTTACGGAACCGTCTTCAATGGGTTGTCTCAGAACCTCGAGGACGTTTCTTTTAAACTCAGGAAGTTCATCCAGGAATAAAACACCGTTGTGGGAAAGGCTGACTTCTCCTGGCTTTGGAATCTGTCCCCCTCCAACCATTGCAACGTCTGATAAGGTATGATGAGGAGAACGAAAAGGTCTTGTTGCAAGAAGGGGCTGTCCGCTTTTGAGCATACCCATTACGCTGTGAATCCTTGTTGTCTGTAATGCCTCTTCAAAGGTCATGTCCGGTAATATTGTCGGTATCCTTTTAGCAAGCATGGTTTTCCCCGAACCGGGAGGCCCGATCATCAACACATTGTGTTCCCCTGCTGCTGCAACTTCAAGTGCTCTTTTAACGTGTTCCTGCCCTTTGACATCGGCAAAATCATCCTGATAAAGAGAATTTTCTTTTATGGCAGAGCTTATGTCTATCGTGGTTGTGTTCAGGTTGTTTGCTCCTTTAAGAAATTCGATGAAGTCAGGAAAGGTTTTAAATCCATATACCTGTACTCCGTTTACAACAGCGGCTTCTTTTGCATTCTCTAAAGGAAGAATAAGGCCTTTAAGCTTTTTTTGCCTTGCCATAATAGCCATGGAAAGGCTGCCTCTTACGGGCTTAATCCTGCCATCTAAGGAAAGTTCCCCTGAAATCATATAACCCTCAACTGCACGTGGTGCTACAATACCTTCTGCTACTGTTATCCCTAGTGCTATGGGTAAATCAAAGGAAGATCCTTCTTTTTTAATATCAGCAGGGGCAAGATTCACAGTTATCTGTTTTAAAGGAAAATTAAAACCTGTATTTTTGAGTGCTGCTTTTACACGGTCTTTACTTTCCTTGACCGCTGTGTCCGGAAGACCTACAGTAGAAAAGTGGGGTAATCCTCTTGAGGCAATGTCCACTTCGACTTCAACAATGTGGGCATCAATGCCAATAAGAGTTGCGCTGAGAATCCTGGAAAGCATGACTCATCAAATATATACTAAAGAGGGATGGCATTACAACTATATTCAATCAAAATGAGGCATTGATAAAACCATAGTGAACTCATATAAAATAACAACATAATACCCAATGACTAAATAATCTCGGTGTGATTCAAATCCGATTTGGTAGAATATGGGCAACGGAAAGTATTTCAAATAAAGGATGTTAAAAAGTGCCAGAAGTTTTATCCTTATATGAACTGAACCAACGTATCAGATCTGTTATTGATACCTCATTGCCGCAAACAGTTCTTGTTACTGCTGAAATAGCATCATGTGATGTCAAAAACCATTGTTACATGACTCTGGTGGATAAAGATGATGAAACAATTAAAGCAGAGATAAAGGCTGTTATATGGGCACATAGATATAAGACACTGTCTGCTGAATTTAAGGACGCAACTGGGATTGAACTTACAAAAGGGATAAAAATACTGTTTGAGGCCTCTGTAAATTTCCATGAACGGTATGGTCTCAAACTGAATATCATTAATATTGACCCTTCTTATACTATTGGAGAGTTGGCTGTTAGAAGAAAAGAAATTTTGGAAAAGCTCACAAAAGAAGGGCTCAAGGATAGAAATAAACAGTTAGAATTTCCTCTCGTTCCCCAGAGAATAGGGATTATTTCATCTTCAACAGCAGCAGGTTATGAGGATATGATGATACACTTAACAAACAATACCTATGGATACAAATTCTCATGCAGGCTTTATGAGGCACTCATGCAGGGGGACATGGCAGAAGCCTCAATTGTCAGTGCCCTCCGTCAATGTGCTGATGATTCTCCTTTTTTAGATGTGGTTGTAATAGTCAGGGGAGGGGGTGGACAGTCTGATTTGCATTGCTTTGACAGCTATGCGATAGGAAAGTGCATAGCTTTTCTGCCACTCCCTGTTATATCTGGCATAGGGCATGAAAGAGATGTTACGGTCGTTGATGAGGTATCACATACAAGGGCAAAAACCCCTACTGCCGTTGCTGATTTTATTATTACGAAGACAAAATATTTTGAAGACAGGGTAGACTCTCTGGCTCACAGTTTAGTTCATGGAATTCGTCAACTGACATCAGACATGAGAGAGAGACTTTCATTTTTAACAAAACACCTTGAAGCTGTAATCAGAAATGATGTGCTTAACAATATTTATAGGCTGCAGGAATTTATAAAAGGCCTACAGTATTCTTTGAAACTTCTACATACTCAAAAGCAACGGCTCAAGACTGTAGAGAGCAACATATATCATCTCAATCCCAAGAATGTCCTTAAGAGAGGTTACAGCATTACATACAAGGATGGCAGGGCTGTAAAATCTGTGTCCGAGGTACAGACAGGAGACCGGTTGAGGACAATTTTACATAAGGGAGAATTATTGAGCATAGTGGATAAGAGGGAGAAGAAGGTTGTTCGAAAAAATTAAAAATAAAAAGTCACAAAGTCCACCTTATCAGACCTCGGCGAGACGGGCAAAATGACAAAAATCAAAAATATAGTTGATTTTTATTTTCATGTAGATGAAACCTAGAACAGAAAACTGAGGATGTTGCAGGAGGCATGCATGAAAGATAAACCTGGCTATAAAGAGGCTCTGGAAGAGATAGAATTAATAGTTGAAGAGATTGAAAATGAAACGATTGATGTGGATTTACTGACCGAAAAGGTAAAAAGAGCAACATTTCTTATTAAGCTTTGCAAGGAAAAGCTGAAAACAACAGATACAGCAGTAAAGAAGGTTTTAAGGGAATTTGATAAGGAAGATAAAGAGGCAGATTGAAAACCTTTTTGATATGTAGTGTTGGGATGAGTGCTCAATGTTTTAAGAGTGTCTGTCTGCGTTAAATTCTTTCTGTTATAAAAAGTTCAATAGCCTTTAATATAAATTGAATGGTAGTTTGAAAACGGTAAATCTCCGATAAATTATATATACCGCAAAATTGACAATTGAGCATGAACGTGTTCAGTTATTAAGACCAGCATGAAGAACATTATCCAGCATAAGAAAATTGTTTATGTCCTTCTGATTATACTTTTTGGTCTTCTTGCCTACTCAAATATCTTTTATGTCCCTTTTCATTTTGACGAAAAACATAACATTGTTAGCAATCCGATAATAAAAGAGTTAAATTTTTTTATTGAACCTTACAAGATTGGTTAAAATAAAAGCCTGGTAAATACCAAGTTTTTCATTTTTAAAATTTTTCAAGATAACAAAGAATAAATTGAAACACATCAAGCTTGTTCTGCAATATGAGGGAAGTAATTGCTCAGGCTGGCAAATACAGAAAAATGAAAAAACAATCCAGGGACTGATAGAGGAAGCGCTATTTACAGTTACAAAAGAGCATGTAAGGGTTACCGGAGCAGGCAGGACTGATGCAGGAGTCCATGCCTTAGAACAGGTTGCAGCATTTAAAACTCAATCCGATTTAGAGCCTCAGGTTTTTGTACGTGCATTAAATGCCAATCTTCCTCATGATATTCGGGTAATCAATGCTACAGAGTGTGTAGAGAACTTTCACCCTCGGTACAGTGCTAAAAGCAAGACGTATTCATATATAATTTCGTATACAGGAACTTACGCTGTTTTTTTAAGAAGGTATTCATGGCAGATACAAAATCAATTGAATTATGGTTTAATGCAGGAAGCAGCACAGTTTCTCACAGGGAAACATGATTTTTCCTGTTTTCGCGCCTCTGGTTGTGGCTCGAGAAGCCCCGTAAGGACGGTGAGCAAAATTGAGATATCAGAGATTTCCACATTTGGTTTTATGGGTTTTATATGTGATGTTCCTGTAATAAAAGTGAGCATACAGGCAGATGCCTTTCTCAGGCACATGGCAAGGAATATTGTAGGAACACTGGTTGAGTTTGGAAAGGGAAAAATCCTACCATTGAAAATTAAGGAAATTTTAGAATCAAAAGACAGGCGTTTATCAGGACAGACAGCACCAGCCCAGGGCTTATTTCTTGAGAAGATTGAATACTAAATCGTGAAGCGTGATGTGTAATGCGTTACAGGCATCCCTACACATAACTCATTATTCATAACAGATAACGGTTTTTACCCCACCACATTAAACTTCCTTATTCTCAGTTCAACACCTAACTCTTCTGCTATGGATCTGCATTTATCAATATTTATTTCAGGTATATCAACAACTGTAATCTTGACTTCGGGTATATATTCTTTAGCCTCTTTGATAAATGATAAGACAGCCTGAAATGCATTTTTATAAACTGGTTTACAGAGAGCCTGATATTTCTTTTCATCCTCTGCATCAAGGCTTATTGAAAGGCTGTCTACGATGCCTTTAAGTTCAGGAAGTATGTTTCTTCCGTGAATTAAATTGCCATGACCATTAGTATTAATCCTTATTTTTCCATCCATTTGTGTGACCCATTCAGATATCTTTTTTACGATGTCAAGTCTCAGGAGGGGTTCACCGAGACCGCAGAAGACAATTTCTTCATACGCTGTTGGATCTGATATAGCCTTGATTATTTCTTCTGCAGAGGGCTCATGTTTAAGACGAAGGTTATGTCCTTTAATATAACTAGTATGGAATTTTACACAAAAACTGCATTGGTTCGTGCATCTGTTTGTAATATTCAGATAAAGAGAGTTTCTGATTTTATAAGTGATTTCTGCGCTGTCACTAATCTGACCAATTTTAAACAGCTTCATCGCATTAAGAGAGGTAATCCTTGCAATGTCAGAGATCCCTACACATCTAATATCTGCTAAAACCTGAGCTGTGTGCTGTAAGAAAGAGGGTTCATTTCTCCTGCCCCTCATAGGCACAGGGCTTAAATAGGGGGCATCTGTTTCTATAAGAAGTCTCTCATCAGGGATAAACCTTGCAATTTCTCTCAATTTTTTTGCATTTTTAAATGTAACAGGCCCTGCAATTGAAATATAAAAACCGAGATTCAATGCCTTTTCAGCCATATCCATGTCACCTGAAAAACAGTGGAGAACGCCTGAAATTCCGGATGCCTCAGTCTGGAGTATTCGCAAGGTATCGTTTTTTGCCTCTCTGCTGTGAACTATAATGGGGAGAGCCGAGTCTTTTGCCAATTCTATCTGTTTTTTAAAAGCATCTATCTGAATTTCTCTCGATGAATGAAGATAGTGATAATCAAGCCCAATCTCACCTATGGCTATTACCTTTGGCAGTTTGAGCCAGTTCCTTATTTCAGTAAAGACATCTCCATTAAGAGTTTTTGCATCATGTGGATGAATGCCAACCGCTGGATAAACTTCAGGATATATATTCGAAATTTTCAGTCCTTTGATGTTCCCCTGTATGTCAGAACCTGCATTAATAATATACTCAATCCCTGATTGCCGAGCCCGTCTGATGATTACATCTCTATCCTTTTCATAATCAACCATTTCAAGATGACAGTGGGTATCTATCAGCTGCTTTTGCATAGTATGTTTAAATCCTCTTGAGATTTTAGGTGCTATAAGATTATAAATCTCACATAAAACTAAAGGATTCAAGGAGTAGAGGGACAAAGAGTTCAAGTGATGGAATGTTTTGGTTTTACCTCACTTGAACCCTAAAATCTTGAAGTGAGTCGGAGTTTAGTCGACTCGACCGATGAGACGCATCGACCTTAAATCCACAAATCCTCGATCATCTAGATTTTGATACACAGAGATTGTTTTATGTTAGTGAAATTTAAGGGAATTTGTAAAGTATTGCTTGTATTTTTTGAGAAAATATGATAATTTTTCCTTTATTAACTCCTTATTAGACCATCATAAAGAGAGAGGAGGACTGATATTGAAAGATGCAGATATAGCAGAAATTTTAAAGCAGCAAAACGAACAATACAGGAAGCTCTACGAAGAACATAAAAAACTTGGGTATCTTCTGGAAGATATAGACAAGAAAAGATATTTTACTCCTGAAGAGGAATTGGAAAGAAAAAGAATACAGAAACAAAAACTTCTCAAAAAGGATTCTATGGCAGAAATTATAAGGCAATACAAAAAGAATCATAATTAAGCTCATGTACAAAGAATGATACAAGGAACATAATACATTCATTGAAAATCCTGTTTCTTGAAGCTTGTCTTTGTGAAGTCCTGACAACTTGATACCAGACGATATTTTAAAGTAACATCTGTTTGCTTGTTTTTTGAGAGATTATGAAAAGCGATGTAATAAAAAAAGGAGTAGAAAAATTACCCCATAGGGCGCTCCTCTATGCAACCGGAATTCCGCGGACGGAGATAAACAAACCTTTTATAGGAGTTGCTACAAGTTTTACCGATATTATACCGGGCCATATTGGTATGCGTGACCTTGAAAGATTTATAGAGAAAGGCATACATACAGGAGGTGGATATCCATTTTACTTTGGGGTGCCGGGTATATGTGATGGCATTGCAATGGGGCACAGGGGAATGCATTACAGTCTACCTTCACGGGAACTCATAGCAGATATAGTTGAGACCATTGCCGAGGCTCATCAATTTGATGGATTGGTTCTCCTTACAAACTGCGATAAAATTACTCCCGGAATGCTTATGGCTGCAGCGAGGGTTAATGTACCGGCTATTATTGTAACCGCAGGTCCCATGCTTGCCGGGCATATGAAAGGAAGGAGGCTCTCTCTCGTAAAAGATACATTTGAGGCCATAGGGAAGTATCAGAAGGGTTTGATAAGTGACTCGGAAATAGAAGAACTTGAAACATGTGCCTGTCCTGGGGCAGGTTCATGTCAGGGGATGTATACTGCTAATACAATGGCATGTGTAACCGAGGCGTTAGGGATGAGTCTTTCTGGCTGTTCTACATCCCTCGCTGTCTCATCAAAAAAACGAAGGATTGCTTTTAATAGCGGAATGAAGATAGTGGAACTCGTTAAGAAAGACATAACTCCTAAGAAAATACTCACAAAAAAAGCATTCGAAAATGCTATAAAAGTTGATATGGCACTTGGGGGTTCTACGAATACGGTGCTACATATTCCCGCGATTGCAAGGGAAGCAGGGGTGTTTGTGTCCCTGGAAATGTTTGACAGAATTAGCAGGAATACACCTCATATTGCAAACATGTTGCCAGGGGGGATACATTATCTTGAGGATCTCGAGTATGCGGGTGGTATTCCAGCAGTGTTGAAAAGATTGAAACCTACGCTTAAGAATACCCTTACAGTTTCAGGAAGAAGAATTTATGATATAGCACATAAAGCAGAGGTTGTTAATGCAGATGTCATAAGACCGATAAGGAGGGCATATCATAAAGAGGGCGGTATAGCTGTTTTGAGCGGGAGTCTCGCTCCGGACGGGGCTGTAGTAAAACAAACTGCTGTAACACCGAAAATGTTAAAGTTTAAAGGCAGGGCTTGTGTTTTTGAATCTGAGGAAGAGGCGCTAAAGGCAATTCTTGGTGGTAAAATTAAGTCAGGCAGTGTTGTCGTCATCCGTTATGAAGGCCCTAAGGGAGGTCCGGGCATGAGGGAAATGTTGAATGCAACAGCCTCTATTGCAGGAATGGGGTTGGGTGAGTCAGTTGCGTTGATTACAGACGGACGGTTCTCTGGTGGTACAAGAGGCCCCTGTATCGGTCATATATCTCCTGAGGCAATGGAAGGCGGGCCTATTGCTGTTATAAGAGACGGAGATGTTATACGTATTGATATCCCGAAGAGAAAAATAGATATACTTCTCAGTGAAGGGGAGATTAAAAAGAGATTTAAAACATGGAGACCACAGAACCCGAAGATTAAGAAAGGCTGGCTTGCCAGATATGCTGCATTGGTTACATCAGCAAGCACAGGGGCAGTAATGAAAATTTAATAATTTGACAGGTGGAGAACACATGAAAATAAGCGGTGCTGAAATATTAGTCGAAAGTTTGAAAAAAGAGGGCGTCAAACACATTTTTGGTTACCCGGGAGGCGTGGTCCTTAATATCTTTGATGTCCTTTATAATGAAAAAGATATAAAATTTATCCTTACAAGGCATGAACAGGGTGCTATACATGCTGCAGACGGTTATGCACGGGCCAGTGGGAAGGTAGGTGTTGCAATTGTAACATCAGGACCGGGCGCTACAAATACAGTTACAGGTATAGCAACTGCCTCAATGGACTCTGTGCCATTTGTGGTGTTTTCCGGGCAGGTGCCTACAATGTTGATAGGCAATGATGCTTTTCAAGAGGCTGATATTGTAGGGATAACAAGACCGTGCACAAAATATAACTATCTTGTTAAGGATGTGAAGGATCTTGCCCGAATAATTAGGGAAGCGTTCCATATTGCATCAACAGGGAGGCCCGGGCCCGTCTTGATTGATATGCCGAAAGATGTTTCAGCTGGTAAAACTGATTTTGAGTGGCCCCAGCATGTACACATAAAAAGTTATAATCCAACCTATGAAGGCAACAAGCGGATGATAAGACAGGCAGCACATGAAATGATACATGCTAAAAGACTTGTAATAATGGCGGGTGGCGGTGTCATTATTTCGGATGCGTCAAAAGAGCTTAAGGAACTGGCAGAATTTTTAAATGCACCTGTTACAATGACACTTATGGGGCTTGGGGGATTTCCAGGTTCCCACAGTCTTTCTATGGGTATGTTGGGCATGCACGGAACATATTATGCCAATATGGCGGTTCAGAATTCAGATTTATTAATAGGAATTGGCGTTCGGTTTGATGACCGGGTTACAGGGAAAACTAATTCTTTTGCGGCGAATGCAAGAATAATTCATATTGACATTGACCCTACTTCCATACGGAAAAACGTTCGGGTTGATATCCCAATAGTTGGAGATGTAAAACGTGTTTTAAGGGAAATGTTAAAAGACCTCAAGGAGGAGGGGAAGAAGAAGCAGTGGTCTGCTATAAAAAAGGCATGGCTGAAACAGATAGATAAGTGGAGGAAAGAGAAACCATTATCCTATACATATGATAACAAGGTTATTAAGCCTGAATTTGTTGTTGAAAAGATATACGAGCTTTCCGAAGGTGATGCAATCATTTGCACCGAAGTAGGACAAAATCAGATGTGGGCAGCGCAATTTTTTAAGTATGATAAACCGAGAAGATGGCTGTCGTCAGGAGGTTTAGGCACAATGGGATATGGCTTCCCCGCTGCAATTGGAGCACAGCTTGCCTCCCCTGGTCAATTGGTTATAGATATAGCAGGTGACGGAAGCATCCAGATGAATGTTCAGGAGCTCGCTACTGCTGTTATAAATAAACTGCCGGTTAAAGTAGCCATTCTCAATAATGGCTACCTGGGGATGGTCAGACAGTGGCAGGAATTATTTTTCAATGAGCGCTATTCGCACTCTCGCCTCGATGTGGTGCCTGATTTTGTCAAAGTTGCGGAAGCATATGGAGCTATAGGCTTAAGGGCTTCAAAGCCTGAAGAAGTTGAACCTGTTCTTAAGAAAGCGTTTAAGATAAAGGATAAACCGGTGTTTATGGACTTTGTTGTTGACTGGAGGGAAAAGGTCTATCCGATGGTCCCGGCAGGGGCAGCTATAGATGAAATGATTTTTGAAGAAGAGGAAACAAAAACAGAAAAGAAACTTAAGGCAGTAAAATAAAACAAAATAAACTGTAAAAGATCAAAATGGAAATATAAAAAATCCTTAATTTTTATTTTCATTTTCATTTTGGTTTCTCCGGGGAGAGAAATGAGACACATAATATCGGTACTTGTAGAAAATAAATTTGGAGTGCTTTCAAGGATATCAGGTCTCTTTAGTGGAAGAGGGTTTAATATAGAAAGTCTCTCAGTAGGTGAGACCATTGACCCGACGGTTTCTTTTATGACCATTGTTACAACCGGGGATGACCAAATAATTGAGCAAATAACAAAACAACTCAATAAGCTTATTGATGTTATAAAGGTTATTGATTTCATGGACGTTGAACATGTTGAAAGGGAAATGGTGCTCGCTAAAGTTGCTCCTAAGAAAGAAGATAGAGCCGAGCTATTAAGACTTGCAGAAATTTTTCGTGGCAGAATAATTGATTCCGGTTCCACGACTTACACAATTGAAGTCACAGGTGATGAGAAAAAAATAGCGGCTTTTGTAGAGCTTATGAAATCTTACGGTATAAAAGAGTTCGCGCGCACAGGTAAGGTTGCAATGGCAAGGGAAGGAAAAAAACAGCGTTAAGGTGAAATGCATAAATAGGTGTTTGTAATGAGTGTTTTGGCTTACAACAAAGGACTAAAACTGCAATAGTAAGGGGGATTATCAATGAAGATCTATTATGATAAAGATGTTAACCGCAGCCCTTTAAAAGGAAAAACAGTTTGTATTATGGGATATGGAAGTCAGGGGCATGCCCATGCAAACAATTTAAAGGACAGCGGCATAAACGTCGTAGTCGGTGAGGTTAAAGGTGAAAACTGGGAAAAAGCAGTGAAAGCTGGATTTGAAGTTAACACTGCATCGGAAGCAATAAAAGGTGCGGACATAGCAATGATGCTCGTTCCTGACGAATATCAAGCTGATATATACACAAACGAAATCCGAAAAAATATGAAGAATGGGGTTTATCTCGGCTTTGCACACGGTTTCAACATACATTTCGGTCAAATCGTTCCGCCCTCTGATGCTAACGTGTTTATGGTTGCCCCGAAGGGACCCGGTCATCTTGTGAGGTCAGAATACACCAAGGGAAGCGGTATCCCCTGCCTTGTTGCTGTTCATCAGGATACTTCAGGTGATACAAAGGCACTTGCTCTTTCATATGCCTCTGCAATTGGAGGCGGCAGGGCAGGAATAATTGAAACCACTTTCAGGGAGGAAACCGAGACAGACCTCTTTGGTGAGCAAGTTGTATTGTGCGGTGGACTTACATCTTTGATTACAGCCGGCTATGAAACCCTTGTTGATGCTGGTTACGCACCAGAAATGGCATATTTTGAGTGTCTGCATGAGGTTAAGCTGATTGTTGACCTTCTTTATGAAGGAGGTATTTCTAATATGCGTTATTCAATAAGCAATACAGCACAATACGGAGATCTCACAAGAGGCCCCCGTGTTGTCAATGCGGAAGTAAAAAAAGAAATGAAAAAAATCCTTTCCGAAATACAGTCAGGTGAATTTGCAAGGGAATGGATTCTCGAATGTAAAGCACATAAACCAGTGTTTAATGCACTTACAAAAAAAGGGGCTGACCATCACATAGAGTTAGTAGGGGCAAAACTGAGAGCCATGATGCCCTGGCTTAAGAAGAGCAAGCTGGTTGATAAATCAAAAGCATAAATGCAGAGTTTAGATAACAGAACACAGATTAGAGACCACAGAATAAAGATACAAGATAACACAGAGAGAAAAACTGCCCAGATGCGCAGCTTTTCCTGTTTGCGTTCTGTGTTCTGTGCTCCGGGTTCTGAGTTTCATGTTTAAATTTGCATCTGAAGGTTATTTCTTTATCTTCACATTTGCTTCTATCACACTGATAACGGTATTCTTGGGGCAACCTTTGATTACCATTATCTCCTTTATTATCACTCTGTTCATGCTTTTTTTCTTCAGGGACCCTGAAAGGATAACTCTGGAAGGAAGAGGCATCTTTTATGCTCCTGCAGACGGAAAGGTAGTATTTATTAAGGAGATCGAGGAAAATGAAGTATTACATAAACGGGCTCTTGAGGTAAGTATTTTTATGTCACCCTTAAATGTTCATGTTAACCGTTCACCCTGTGAAGGAACTGTTAAAGATGTTAAACATTATCGGGGCAAGTTCCTTCCCGCGTTTAAACATCATGCTTCCCTGTTGAACGAACATGTGACAATGGTTGTTGAGACTGAAAACGGGATAGTCGTGGTGCGTCAGGTTGCTGGATATCTTGCAAGGCGTATTGTATGCAGGGCAAAACCAGGAGACCTTCTCAGACAGGGACAACGTTACGGTATAATAAAATTCGGCTCAAGGCTCGATGTCTTTATGCCATTGAATACAGAAATTCGAGTAAAGTTGCATGATAAGGTGAGAGCCGGGGAAACGATGTTAGGAATCATTGATTAATGAGGCAATCTGTCATTGTAAAAAGACAGGAAATGAGTTGATAACATAAAATGAGAAAAGGCATTTATTTACTACCGAATACTTTGACGCTCTGTGGAATGTTCTTTGGTTTTTATTCAATTCTCGCATCGTTTAAGGGTTATTATGTATACGGGGCATGGGCAATATTAGTTGCGAATCTCTTTGACGGACTTGACGGCTGGGTTGCACGGTTAACACACAGCACAACAAGGTTTGGTATTGAGCTTGACTCTCTTTCAGACCTTGTTGCATTCGGGATTGCACCTGCGGTTCTTATTTACAGTTGGGGTATGCAGTCTTTTGGACGTATCGGCTGGGGCGCAGCATTTCTTTTTGTCACCTGCGGTGCTTTGAGGCTTGCAAGGTTTAATGTTCAGATGGGCTCTACAGAGAGTAAATTATTTACGGGTATGCCTATACCCGGGGCTGCGACCGTGATAGCTTCCTTAGTGTTATTTTATACAGAAGTATGGGGAGTGCTGGAAGGAAAAAATTTCATTATACTACTGTTGCCATTTTCCCTCGCTATACTTATGGTTAGTACGCTGAGGTATCATGGATTAAAGGAAATTGATCCCAGAAGGAGAAAGCCATTCTGGCTTTTAGTTGTGATAGTAGCGGCGTTTGTTCTTATATTTATGTATCCTGAAATTGTAATTTTTATTTTTTCTATGACGTATATGCTGTCGGGCGTCATTGAACATATCATCCTTTTTAACAAGAAGAAGAAAAAGTGGCTCTATTCTAAACAGCAATAGGTTGATGTTCTATTGTAAGACATACTACAATAAACTGAAAAGTCAATCATCGTATAATCAAAGTACTATCATAAAGAACGATATATTAAAAAAGGCACTATCTCAAGTGTGTGCAAAACCCTTTAGTTTACAATTTCAATCAAAAAATAGTTTTCTAAACTAAGACGATGAGAGTGATTAAAATCTTTGATACGACACTGAGGGACGGTGAGCAGTCTCCTGGTGCATCTATGAATGTAGAGGAGAAAGTGCAGGTTGCAAGACAACTGGCACGTCTCGGTGTCGACATCATTGAGGCAGGGTTTGCTATCAGCTCACCTGGCGATTTTGAAGCAATAAAGACCATAGGCTCTGAAGTAGAGGGCCCTGTAATATGTAGTCTTGCGAGGGCAAAAGAGAAGGATATAAGAAGAGCATGGGAAGCGCTGCAAGATATTCCTAAAAAAAGGATTCACACGTTTCATTCCACTTCCGATATACATCTTAAATATCAATTTCGCATCAGCCCCGAGGAAGCACTCAAGAGGTCTGTAGAGATGGTTAAACTTGCAAGGAGTTTTGTAGAGGATGTGGAATTTTCCCCTATGGATGCAACCAGGAGCGATATAAGCTATCTCTGTGAAATTATTGAAGCTGTTGTAGATGCAGGGGCGTCAACTGTCAATATACCGGATACAGTTGGATACAGTATTCCAAGCGAATTCGGTAACTTGATAAAAACTATACATGATAGAGTGAAAAATATTGAAAAAGCAGTGATTTCAGTCCATTGTCATAATGATCTGGGGCTTGCAGTGGCAAATTCCCTTGAAGCAGTGCGTAACGGTGCTGGTCAGATTGAATGCACTATTAACGGGATAGGAGAGCGTGCTGGCAACTGTTCTCTGGAAGAATCTGTTATGGCATTAAGAACAAGACGTGATATATTTGATGCTCATACAAATATCAATACAGAAGAAATAATGCGGAGCAGCAGACTTGTTACAAAAATTACCGGGATGTCGGTTCAGCCTAATAAAGCCACCGTAGGAGATAATGCCTTTGCGCCTGAAACAGGGACACAACAGGAGGTCGTGTTGAAAGAAAAGTCCACCTATGAAATTATAAGACCTGAAATAATAGGTCTGCACAAGACAAAGCTTGTTCTTGGCAAACACTCAGGAAGACATGCATTTAAGACAAGGCTTGGGGAGCTGGGTTATACATTAACTGATGATGAACTCAATAGCGCATTTGAGCGCTTCAAAAGACTTGCTGACCAGAAAAAAGATATATATGATGAAGATATTGAAGCTCTTATCTCTGAAGAGGTCGCAAAAATACCCGAAGTTTACAGCTTAGTGGATTTATATATAGTGACTGGCACAGGACAAAAACCCACAGCTACTATCACGTTGAAAATCAACGAGGAGTTGAAAGAGACTACCGGGCAGGGCGATGGTCCTGTCGATGCAGCATATAAAGCAATTGCATCCTTGACAAATACCAAAAGCAGTCTCCATAAATATGAGGTCAAAGGCATAACCGGTGGAACAGATGCACTTGGTGAAGTTATGGTTTCACTTGAAGAAGGCGGCAGGTTTGTAAGGGGACACGGAGCCGATACCGATATCATTGTTGCTTCAGCCAAGGCATATATACATGCACTCAATAAGCTAACAGTAAAAAAATAATTCCCCATTCTTTAGCAATTTGAGCTGCCGTTAAACAATTAATTAACAATACATTCTGAAGAGACCTAATTACTTAAGGAGAAGCAGTGACTATTTCGGAGAAAATTCTCGCAGCACATTCCGGGAAAGAGGCACTTTCACCAGGTGAATTAATAAATGCACAGGTTGACTTCATCCTTGCCAATGACATAACCGCCCCGATAGCAATTGATGAGTTTAAAAAAATCGGTACCCAATCTGTCTTTAACAAAGACAGAATTGCGTTTATCCCTGACCACTTCGCCCCGCAGAAAGACATTAAGGCAGCTGAACAGTGCAAAATACTAAAGGAGTTTTCAAAGGCTTTTGACCTTGGACTTTATTTTGAGGTTGGCAGGATGGGCATTGAACATGCACTTCTCCCCGAGGAAGGTCTTGTTGTCCCTGGTGACTTAATAATAGGGGCGGACAGCCATACGTGCACATACGGTGCACTTGGTGCCTTTTCGACTGGGGTTGGTTCTACAGATTTTGCATCTGCTATGGCAACGGGCGAATGCTGGTTTAAGGTGCCTGAATCTATGAAATTCATATATTACGGAAAATTAAACAAGTGGGTCGGTGGAAAAGATTTAATACTCCATACAATTGGTGATATCGGAGTGGACGGTGCCCTTTACAGGGCAATGGAATTTGAGGGTGAGATAATAAGAATGCTTCCAATGCATGCAAGGCTGACTATGTGTAACATGGCTATAGAGGCTGGTGGCAAGAATGGTATTATTGTGCCTGATGAGATAACCGAAGGGTATGTTAAAAAAAGGGCAAAAAGGAAATATAATTTTTATTCTTCGGATAAAGACGCTACATATGTCGAGGTAAGAGAATATGACTGCTCAAAAATACCTATTACCGTGTCATGTCCACATCTTCCGTCGAATACAAAGCCTGCGGAAGAGCTTTCTCAGGTTACCGTTGATCAGATCGTTATCGGTTCCTGTACAAATGGGAGGATTGAGGATCTCAGAGAAGCTGCACAGGTTATAAAGGGGAAAAAGGTACATGACTACGTAAGAATGATAGTAATTCCCGCGACACAGAAGATTTATCTTCAGGCAGTGAAGGAAGGACTGGCTGAAATCTTCATAAATGCAGGAGCTGTTTTTTCAACACCGACATGCGGACCGTGCCTCGGAGGACATATGGGGGTTCTTGCAGAAGGCGAACGGGCAATTGCAACAACAAACAGAAATTTTGCAGGCAGGATGGGACATCCTAAAAGCGAGGTTTATCTCTCAAACCCTTCAACTGCGGCTGCCTCAGCAGTGCTCGGGAGAATTAGTATACCGGAGGAGGTCGTGTGATTCTTAAAGGGAGAGTATGGAAATTTGGCAATAACATAGACACTGATGCAATAATACCTGCACGTTATCTCAATACATCTGATCCGAAAGAACTTGCTAAACATGTCATGGAAGATGCTGATAAGGACTTTCCAGCCAAAGTTAAAAAAGGTGATATAATAATTGCAGAAAACAATTTCGGTTGCGGTTCCTCAAGAGAACATGCCCCGATTGCAATAAAGGCAGCAGGTGTACAGGCGGTTATTGCAAAGAGTTTTGCAAGGATATTCTATAGAAATGCTTTTAACATAGGGCTTCCTATATTTGAATCTGATGAAGCATCAGAAAAGACTAAACAGGGCGATGAGATTGAGATAGATGCTGACAGAGGTATAATCAAGAACATTACAAAAAATGAGCAGTATATTTCAAAGCCAATCCCTTCATTCATGCAGGAACTCATTTCTGCGGGCGGACTTATTGAATGGACAAAAAGAAAAATGGCGATTTTAAACCAGCCTACCTGAAGCTCTCTCAAAAGAACCTTCTCTCAAAGATAGAAGCCGCAGAGGACATACTAAAAAACTGTATTCTCTGTCCGAGAAACTGCAAGGTTAACAGAATATCCGGGGAAAAGGGATTCTGCAAGACAGGAATTGAGCCATTTGTATCAAGCTGGAATCCGCATTTCGGTGAAGAGAGGCCGCTTGTTGGGCGGTATGGGTCAGGAACAATTTTCTTTACTCGCTGCAACCTTGGGTGTTTGTTTTGCCAGAACTGGACAATTAGTCATCTTGGAGAGGGCAGCATAATCTCGTTTGAAACCCTGGCCCAAATAATGATAACCTTGCAAAATTCCGGCTGTCACAATATTAATCTCGTAACACCAACCCATCAGGTGCCCATGATTTTGAGATCTCTTGAAATTGCAATAGAATGTGGATTACACCTGCCAATAGTATATAACTGCGGAGGATACGAATCTATTGAAACCTTAAGGATACTGGATGGAATTGTGGACATCTACATGCCGGATTTTAAGTATTCCAACCCTGAGGTGTCTTTGAAATATTCCAAGGCGAAAGACTACCCTTCTGTGGCGAAGTCCGCAATAAAAGAGATGCACAGACAGGTTGGGGATCTTGTTACAGACAAAAAAGGGGTCGCCCTGAGAGGAGTGCTGGTAAGACATCTTGTGTTTCCTGAAGGACTGGCTGGCACAGAAGAGATTGTTAGATTTCTCGTTGAAGAGATTTCCCCGAATACGTATACAAATATTATGGCGCAGTATTATCCCTGCTATCGGGCTGGAGAGTTCCCCCCGCTTGATAGAAGAATCACAAATGATGAATACAGGAAAGCTGTGAAAGCAGCACGTGAAGCAGGATTAAAGAGACTCGATTAATTGTCTGAACACATCCCTGATAGCAGTCTGATACCTTAAAATCCATGTATATTTATAATGAATAAAGAATTCCTCCTGTACATATGTTTTGATACTATTGGCTCCTGCATAATTATGTCCGCCTTTTCGTCATTCCCGCAGTTCTCAAGCGGGAATCCAAGTCTTAAGTGTTTATCTCTGGATTCCCCGATCCCGGTGCGGGTCTCCGCTTAGGGTCGCTTCGACAAGTCGGGGAATGACAAATTAACTATAGATAGGACATTATT
>DAOVVO010000040.1 GCA_030637135.1 Nitrospirota bacterium | reverse complement strand
TCAAAAATCTTATCCTTCACATCTTTTGGAAGAAGCTCTATGCTTTTCGTTGTGGCGCTATCGAATTTAGCCGTGGGGAATAATTTTAATACCTCATCTTTTTGAGCATCGTTGGTATAAACCTGTATAACTTTCAAGCCCGCCAGCATTTCTTTGCATATATCAGACAGACCGGCGCTCTTTAACTTTTCATATCTTTCCTCATTAATCCAGATATTTATTGGATATTTTTCTTCTGCCATAACAATACCTCCTTTTATGCTTTCATTGATGGAATTGTAAATACAGGGATTCTCTTTTGAAGATATTCATCAGTAACAAAAGGAGAACCAAAGCCATACTGTTCAGCAGTCTTCATTACCAGATCAAATACCTCAGGTCTGAATATGAGACGCGGCGGTTTTACGCCATCCTGAACAATACTTCTGATAAGAGTACCGCTGAACTTCTGCCACTCTTTCCTGTGGTTACATAATCCCTCATTTGTAACCTCCCCGCAATGCGGACAGTACAGCCAGTTCATGGAATACGTAGGTGTAATGCTCAATTCATCTTGTACCGATGCGAGCAGATGATGGGCATCATATGCACCATAGTAGGTTCCAACCCCTGCATGGTCTCTTCCAAACATATGATGGGTGAGACCGAGATTGGTCCTGAGCATTGCATGGAAAATGGCTTCCTTTGGACCTGCATACCGCATATCCCAGAAGGTGAGCGATGTCATATGATTATGAGGACCAAAATAACCTGATTTGTTCAGTTCATCATGGGTTAAAACAATCGCCTCGTCGATATAATCTCCTTTTCGCTTGTCTCCAATGATTGCATTAACTAAAACCCCCACAAGAGGCTTTTCGATAGGCAACTCAGCATATGCCTGAAACCACGCCCCTTTCATGAGCCATTCATGCCCTGTATGCGGTACATTCCTTGTCTGATGTGCCACAACCCTCTGCCAGCCTTTCTCCTTGAACTTTTTTCTCATTTCAAGAGGGGGTATAAAATACGGTTCATAAGGAGGATTGATTTTGGGTCTATTGACAAGGGTAATTTTGCCGCTGATAAACGTGTCTTTATACTGATATGTCCGTGCGCAGCCCGGGTGCTTTTCTTCATCTGTTCCATAAACCGCCTTACACATTTCCTTTTTATCATATGTAAATATTTCCTCAACATCGAATAGAGCCATGGGATTGCCTTCATAGGTTAAAAGTACGGAAGTCTTTTCTTTAACACCATATTCGGCCACCTCAGCTTTCGAAAGATCGAACAGTATTGGTATGCTCCAGACAACTCCATTTGCAAGTCTCATCTTCTTGCATACGGAATCAACATCAGCCTTACCCATAAATCCCTCAAGAGGAGTGAAGTAACCATAGGCAATGTCAATAATTTCTTTTGCAATCTGCCCTCTAACCGGTATGGATTTGAGTCCCTTAATCTTTTTCACAGCGTCTTTAGGTTCCAAAATTCTTTCTACAATCTCTTTGCCACCGTGTCCAATTACAGCCATATCAATTCTCCTTTCTGTAATGTAATAAGGAAATTATTATTTTTATATGTTCATATTGCATTTAATAGAGCGCAAATTTCTTTAAATATATCCTCTATACTTCCTTCGCCTTTAACTGATTTAAGGATATTTTTACCTGAGTAATATTCTATCAGAGGGGCAGTTTGTGCCTCGTACACATCGAGCCTCTTTTTGATTGTCTCCTCT
Organism: Nitrospirota bacterium; assembly: GCA_030637135.1. Lineage (GTDB taxonomy): Bacteria > Nitrospirota > Thermodesulfovibrionia > UBA6902 > BMS3Bbin08 > DAOVVO01. The sequence continues at coordinate 8,772 of DAOVVO010000040.1, read as the reverse complement.
TTATCATCTTCCCTCTGATATAATTCACTTCCACACTTGTCACACACTCCTTCTGTCTTTGGCGGAGAAAAAAATACATTATACATGTGCTGGCATGCTCTACATGTACGCCTTCCGGTAAGCCTTTTCATAAGGTAATTTTTATCAACATCTACACTGAGGGCTACATCGAGGGGTACATTCATTTCAGAGAGCACCTTGTCAATAGTCTCTGCCTGGGAGGTGTTTCTCGGGAAGCCATCAAGAATATATCCCTTTTTACAGTCATCTTGAGCAATGCGGTCTTTAACAAGCCCAATAACAACTGTATCCGGAACAAGCTCTCCTTTGTCCATATAAGATTTTGCCTCTTTACCAAGAGGTGTTCCGTCAGCTACGGCCTTTCTCAGTATATCTCCCGTTGAAATTTGCGGGATGCCATATTTTTCTATAAGTTTCTTTGCCTGTGTTCCCTTGCCCGCACCAGGTGCTCCAAGTAATACCAATCTCATTTATTCCTCCGTATACTAAATTAATAACGATATCACTACACACAAAAATGCCATCAGGAATAAGAAAATGCCACAACACTGAGTCTCACAGCCCCCCTCACAAACACATTTTCCCTTGTCTATGAGACCCTTTTTTTAGAATGACAATATAGCGGAAAATACGTAAAAAATTTATTTAAATCTAAAAACAATCAGTTGCACAGCAGATTGTTATGTGGTATCATACTTCAAACATCATTTTCGGCTTAGTTTGAGAATAAAATAATGAGTTATATAATATGCCTATCACCACCTCTTGAGTCAATATAAAAATTTAAATTAATATATAATGTTTTCTTATAAAAATTCGTAGCTTGTGCTTTAAGCAGTTGATAGGGACAAAAAAATAGCCAATAGTTTTACTCTACTTTCTCTTCCGGGAGAAATATATAAACCCAAAGGTTAAGTGACAATAAATACAATACAAGAAATTCTTGAAGCTACCATTGTTTCAAACACCGAAGATATCGATACTATAAATATTAAGGGGGCATGCAGTGCAGATTTAATGAGTGATGTGCTGTATTATTCCTCGCAAGATTTCCTCCTTATAACCAGCCTTATTAAACCTCAAGTAATACGAACGGCCGTGATTGCCGGTATAAAAATCATCGTGTTCACTCAGGATAAAAAGCCTGATAAAGATACTATCGAACTTGCTCAGCAGAAAAAAATCCCTTTACTTGTAACATCTTTCTGCACATATACCGCTTCCGGAAAACTCTATCAGGCCGGCTTAGCCGGCATCCAGAAAAAATAAAGTATGCCTATTCATCAGACAATTGAGGGAAGTTTTCAGCTCATCGGAGGAAATTTTTCAAATGCAGGTGATGCATCAATAGAGTTAAAGCAAAAACTTACTGAACTTGGATTTAATGCAGATATTGTGCGAAAAGCTGCTATCGTAACATTTGAGGCTGAAATGAATGTAATAATATATGCAGCTGCCGGCTGGCTGCGGTATTATATAACGCCTGAGCAACTGAAAATTATAGTAGAAGATATGGGACCCGGTATTGAAGATATTGACCTGGCTATGCAGGACGGTTACTCAACAGCTCCTGAATGGGTCAGGGAAATGGGCTGGGGAGCAGGCATGGGACTGCCGAACATGAAAAAAAATTCCGATGTATTTAAAATAGATTCTGTAGTCGGAGAAGGCACAACAGTAGAAATGATTATGTACATTCAATAATGTCACAATTTTCTTTAAAATACCTTAAATCATAAAGATTACGAGGTTGTTTAAAATGCAAATCCTTCAGGAAATATTGGGTTTAAGCCTCAAACGATATCTACGAACCAATCTTTCAAAAAATAGAAAAGTCTGCAACCTGGTTACCGGAGAATTATTATGAAAATTTCAGACGTTTTTAAAGAAATGTCCCTGGAAGTTAAGACTTTTAAAGACGGGGTTCAGAGAGAAGTTACCGGCGGCTATGTAAGCGATCTGCTTTCTGATGTGCTGGCACATGCTCAAGAAGGTAACATATGGATTACCTTACAGACACATCAAAATATTGTTGCAATTGCCAGTACCAAAGGCTTGGCAGGAATAATTATTGTCGGGGGGAGAGAACCGCAACAAGAAACACTGGAAAAGGCAGAATCTGAAAAAATTACAATTTTAACGTCTCCTTTGTCAGCATTCGAGATAGCCGGTAAAATCTATCAGCTTCTTCAATAAGAATTCTTTATAGATCGGAGCGACTCGAAGTTTAGTCGATTCGATTGAAGCCGGAGCAACCCGTCGGGATTGAATCGTACCGAGATAACCAGATTTGCATCGGGATTCAAGGGTTTTGGTTATAAATAAATGCAAAATTTACAATGCCCGCCTTATCAGACCTCGGCGAGACGTATAAAATGTTACATCAAGGAGGTTATTACTATAGAATTATTTTTTCCCATAATTTTAAACCATGATTTTTAATTTTTGAATTTTTTCGCTCGAATCCCCTACACCTTGATCTTATAAACCCCGTTATTTTGTATTCGAGCTTTGCATTTTAAATGTGCACCTTATTGACCTTTTGCAATAAGGAGTTAACAGGCTGTAAATGTTAAAACAATTCAAGGCTGATCTGCATATACATACATGTCTGTCGCCCTGTGCCGATCTTACCATGACTCCTTCGGCAATAGTGAAAACCGCAGCTGAAAGGGGGCTTGACATAGTGGCAATAACTGATCACAATTCAGCAGAAAACGTTATCGCATCTCAGAAATCTGCCGAAAATAGTGAGCTTGCAGTTCTAGCGGGCATGGAGATTACTTCGGCTGAAGAAGCCCATATTCTGGCTATTTTTGATGATGTGGAAAGCGTGATAAAACTACAGAAGGTTATATATGATAATCTGATGCACTTCAACGACAATACGACGCGTTTTAATGACCAGATAGTGGTTAATGAAAAAGATGAGGTTTTAGGATTTAATAACCGATTTTTGATAGCTGCAACAATGCTGGATACATATTCTATTGTAAATACCATACATTCTCTCGGCGGGCTCTCCATAGCATCTCACGTTGACAGAGAAGCATTCGGTATCATCTCTCAGCTCGGTTTTATCCCGGAGGATTTACAGTTAGATGCACTGGAAATGTCTCCCGGGACTGACAAGAAAACAGCAGAAAACTTATTTAAAAACTACCGCTCTTTTCCATGGATTTCTTCTTCAGATGCCCACTACCTAAAGGATATCAACAGGAGAAATACACGTTTCTATGTAAAGGAACCTTCAGTAACTGAAATATCATATGCCCTGAAAAATACAGGCGGTAGAAAGGTGGAATGGGAGTAAGATGGAAGACTTATCACTTCACATCCTTGATATTGCAGAAAACTCTATTACTGCCGGAGCGAGCAAGATACAGATTACTATTAGCGAAGAAATTGAAAAAAATCTTCTCCGCATAGAGATTATTGACAACGGGAGGGGGATGGATGAGACTGAAATTAAAAAAGCTCTCGACCCTTTTTTTACTACAAAAACCACTCGGCGTGTAGGTCTTGGAATATCATTATTTGCCCAGTCCGCTCGAGAGAGCATGGGCAACATATCCGTAGAATCAAAAAAAGGTGAGGGCACAACGATAACCGCTGATTTTCAATACGATCATATTGACAGAAAACCTCTCGGTGATATTGAAAAAACCCTGATAGTTTTAATCGCTGGTAATCCTGAAATAGATGTAGAATTTGAACATAGAAGGGATAACCACGAATACCGTATTGACACGACAGAAATAAAAAAAACGCTCAAAGGGATTCCAATAAACCATCCAATAGTAATAAAATATATTAAAGACAGTATAAAGCAATGGCTAAATGATACAAAAAGTATTATTTTATAGTGTGCCGGGTTGTTTGAAGATTAAACCTTAACCAAAAAGGGAGCAGTGATGGCTAAAGAAAAACGAAGGATTTTGGTGTTGGATGATGATCCCGTGGTGACATTAAGCTGCAAGCGGATTCTTGGGGCTGAAGGGCACAGTATTTCTACAGTAGAAAAAGGCAATGAAGCCCTTAATAAATTAGCCAAAGAAGACTTTGATCTCTTAATATCAGACGTGAGGCTTCCTGACATAAGCGGGATGACCGTCCTTAAAGAAGCACGTATTATCAAGCCTCAGACAGATGTGGTTATCATCACCGGCTACCCCACGCTGGAAGATGCAAAAGAATCAATAAAGATAGGGGCTTTTGAATATATTGAAAAACCCTTTACTCCTGATTTTCTCATAAATGTGGCAGCAAAGATTTTTGATCAAAGAGGGTGGATCCTCAGACAGGCATTCATCGATGAATTCAGAGAACATGTTGTACCCTTACGGGATAAAGAAAATCCAGTCATTTTCTATAAGGAAGGCACATGGGCACGACTTTCCAAAAAAAACGGGATATGGGAGGTAGGCTGTGACTTAAGATACTGGTTTTTAACAGGCAACCTGATGAATGTTGATTTTATACGTGAGAAAGGTATGCTCAAAGCAGGTGAGCCATTCGCACGGATTTACACCAGTACAGGTCAGAGCAATGACCTTTTGTCCCCTATGGACGGAGAAATAAGAGAAATTAACAAAAAAGCCAATGATGTTATGTGCGCTCTATTAAAAGACCCTACTGAGGGCTGGCTTTTATGGTTGGCAAGGGTTGTCCCTTTAAGTTTAGATTAATAACCAAGTCCTTTTAATATTTTTAAAATATAATGTTCATTACCCATATTACTTTCTATCAAATAAATTAAACATAAGTAAAAAATAGGTTGTAATGTCATGGGGAGGAAACTATGTTTAAAATCTTGCAGAAACAGGAGTTGTCAGAAAATATCACCCTCTTTGATATTGACGCAAAGGATATTGCAAAAAAAGCAGAGCCCGGCAATTTCATCCTCCTTAAAATACATGAACAGGGAGAGAGAATCCCTTTAACCATTGCTGATTTTGACAGGGAAAAAGGGACATTGACTATTGTGTTTCAGAAGGTTGGCAAGACCACCTATCACCTGGGAACGTTAAATGAAGGTGATTTCATATCTGATATCGTTGGTCCTCTCGGCACCCCTTCACACATAGAAAATCTCGGGAAAGTAGTATGCATTGGCGGCGGAGTCGGAATCGCGCCTGTCTATCCCGTAACCAGGGCATTAAAACATGCCGGCAACAGTGTCTATTCAATAATAGGTGCCAGGTCAAAGTCCCTCCTTTTTTGGGAAGACAAAATGAGAGACGTATCAGATGAGTTAATTGTTACAACCGATGATGGCTCCTACGGCAGAAAAACGGTTGTAACGGTTCCTCTGGAAGAACTTTTGAAGGAGAATAAAGACATAAAACTGGTTGTTGCTATCGGCCCTGCCATCATGATGAAATTCGTCTGCAAGACAACGGAAAAATACAATGTAAAAACTGTTGTAAGTTTAAACTCAATCATGGTTGACGGGACAGGGATGTGCGGCGGTTGCAGGGTAGATGTAGGGGGAGAGTCAAAATTCTGCTGTGTTGACGGTCCCGAATTTGACGGGCACAAAGTTAATTTTGATTTACTTATGGAAAGACAGAAAATGTACCTTGAAGATGAAAAAGAAGCCCTAAGAATATACCAGGAAAAAGTCGGGGAGTGATTATGGCAGAACCTGAGAAAGAAGAGAAAAGGAAAAAAAACAGGGTAAAATTAAGGGAACAGCCCCCGATGGAGAGGGCAAGGAATTTCAAGGAAGTTCCTTACGGATACAGCCCTGACGAAGCGGTTGAAGAGGCATCCAGATGTCTTAATTGCAAAAAACCCACCTGCATAGATGGCTGTCCTGTCGAGGTATACATCCCCCAATTTATAAATTTAATTAAAGAGAAAAAGTTTTTGGAGGCTTGTCATAAGGTCAAGGAAAAAAACGCTCTGCCCGCAATCTGCGGCAGGGTCTGTCCCCAGGAAATCCAGTGCGAATCCCTGTGTGTTTTAGGGAAAAAAGGGCAGCCTGTAGCAATAGGTAATCTGGAAAGGTTTGTTGCTGATTATGAAGCAGAACAGGGGGAGGTCAAGCTCCCTGAGAAACCAAGGCCTACCGGTAGAAAAGTAGCCATAATAGGCTCTGGTCCAGGTGGTTTAACATGCGCATCTGACTTAATACAGTCAGGCCATCAGGTTACCTTATTTGAAGCATTACATAAACCAAGCGGTGTCCTGGTCTACGGCATACCGGAGTTCAGACTTCCAAAGGCAATCGTAGAAAGAGAAGTAGAATACATAAAAAAACTTGGAGTCGAACTGATACTCAATACAATAATCGGGAAACTCTATACCGTTGACGAATTATTAAATGATAAAGGGTATGATGCATGTTTTATTGCAACAGGTGCAGGACTGCCTATGTTCATGGGAATACCGGGAGAAAATCTAAATGGGGTTTACTCTGCAAATGAATTCCTGACAAGGGCTAATCTGATGAAGGCATACCTTTTCCCTGAATATGATACACCAATAAGAATAGGCAAGAAGGTTGCGGTATTTGGCGGCGGCAATGTTGCCATGGATGCTGCAAGGGTGGCTTTAAGACTTGGAGCGGAAAAGGTATATCTTGTTTACAGGCGTTCTGAGGTCGAGATGCCGGCGAGAAAAGCAGAGGTTCATCACGCAAAAGAAGAGGGAATAGAATTTGTGATGCTGGCAAATCCAACGAGACTTATTGACGACGGTAAGGGAAACGTCTGCGCAGTGGAATGTATAAAGATGGAAGGGTGAGAGCCTGATGAATCGGGCAGGAGAAGACCCTTTCCAATAAAGGGCAGTGAATTCCAGATTGAAATAGATGTTGCAATTCCTGCACTCGGGGCAAAGGCAAATCCAATTTTACTGAAAACCATGCCGGATTTAAAATTAAACAAAAGAGGCTACATAGTAGCTGAAGAAGAGACAGGCATGACCTCAAAGAGGGGTGTCTTTGCTGGTGGAGATATAGTTACAGGGGCCGCAACAGTTATCTCGGCCATGGGTGCCGGAAGAAAGGTAGCAAGGGCAATTAATGAATACCTTAAATGGAAATACTGGGATACCAGTAACTTTATACGTTAAAACATAATTTAAATATATTTCTAAACTTTAATTTCAATGTTTGACTTAATAAATAAGGAGGAATAGCTGATGGCTGATGATATCAAAATCTTAGTCGTGGATGATGAAGCTGTGGTTAGAAGAAGCTGTATGAGGATTCTCGAGGCCGAAGGTTATAAGGTAGAGGTTGCCTCGGGTGGGAGAGAAGCTATACTCACAATGGAGAAAAATCCGTATGATTTTGTTATTACAGATTTGAAAATGCCGGAGGTAGACGGTCTTACTCTTATAAAATGGACAAGGAAATCAAGACCTGAAACAGGAATTCTTATTATCACTGGATATCCATCCCAGGAAACCATTAAGGATGCCCTTGAGCTTGGCATTATAGATTATGTTCCCAAACCATTTACACCTTCCGTACTGATAGATGTGGTTAGCAGGGCAGTAGAGTGGAAGAAGGAACGAGTCCCTGCAGAAGAAAAGAAAGAAGAGGAATTTCCTCCTTCCATGATAGCTGAACTGGACAGAATGATAAAAAGTTACAGGAGTAAGCCAGGTACTCTGATACCTGTTCTTCAGCGTGCAAAGGAGATGGTTGGCTATCTTCTTTGCTTGGTGCAGAAACTAATTTCAAGGGGGTGAAACATACCGACAGCAGAAGTCCATAGTGTAGTGTCTTTTTATTCATTCTTTACCATGAAGCCACGTGGTGACCATATCATCAAGATCTGTCTCGGCACTGCATGTTATGTCAAGGGAATAGAAGAAGTGCTGGGCAAGATTAAAGAAAATTTAAAAGTAGAGGTGGGCGATATAACTGAGGACAAGAAATTTTCTCTGGAGGCTGTGCGCTGTCTCGGTGCCTGTGGTCTTGCGCCTGTTATGGTTGTAGACCATGATACACACGGTGCAGTGACTTCAAAGAAAGTATTACAAATTCTTGACGAGTATAAAACTGTGGATAAACCCCATTAAAGAAGTGTTGGCTGATGTTGCCTTAAAACCGCCATCGCCAACTTCAAACGGGGTAAAAGTAAATCTTAAAAATAAAGGGGGAAGAAAATGGCTAAACTCACAATAGACGATCTGAAAAAGATTAAAGAAAAGCATAAGGCGGCTTTTACTGTCAGGGAAGGCGGCTACAGGGCAAAAATTACTGTCCATATGGGAACATGCGGCATTGCAGCAGGCGCAAGGGAAGTTATGACCGCCTTAATGGATGAAATGGCTCAGGCTAAGGTTGAGGACGTAATAGTCACAACATCGGGGTGTGCGGGGTTGTGCAGCAAGGAGCCTATGGCAACTGTCGAGATAGTCAATAGTCCCCCTGTCAAATACGTCCAACTTAACGAAAACAAGATAAAAGAGATATTTAAAGAACATATTCTCAATGGCGAGGTGGTTGAAAAATACGCCATGGTGATTGGAAGCGAAACAACATATTAAGACAGTAACAGGTAATCGGTAATCAGTGATCAGTTAGGGGAGGATATGCCGGAACGTAGAATTCATTTAATGGTATGTGCAGGGAGCGGCTGCGTTGCAACCAAGTCCCTTAAAGTTAAGGACGCCCTCCAGGAAGAACTGAAAAAGAGGGGGCTTGAAGAAGAAATAAACCTGGTCATAACAGGCTGCAACGGCTTTTGCGCTCAGGGACCAATTATTACTGTCCATCCTGATGAAATCTTC
>DAOVVO010000091.1 GCA_030637135.1 Nitrospirota bacterium | reverse complement strand
TTGAGATATTCTTCAAAATAAAAACCCGTGCCATCTTTGGAACGGAACTTTTCTTCTCGAAGAAAAACAATTTTATATAATTTATGATGCTGTTTCCTCTGATACTCTGTAAATTGCACCATATTCTTGGGATGAATTTCTACAGGATTGAACACGTCCAGGACATCCTGCACCCCTCTGGAAACGTTTCCATGTCCTGTAATGCCGACAATAAAAGGTGATAACTCTTTTGCAAATCCCTGACGATGTATCCTTTGTCCAACTTTTAGTAAAGCTTGTTTCAGTGTTTTCAGAGAATCATATGAAAAAGCAGGTTTTATTGATGAGAATGGATTTTCAATTCCTTTCCATTGTAATTTCTTACCTACATAATGCAAACTATCAACCATTCCACAAACTCCCGCAAATTTACCAAAATAAACAAGACGCCTGCCGTATAAATCAACGATTTTCTCATAATCGATTAATGTGATCTTTTTCTTAAGACATGTTTTAAGAAGCGGCATGTTGTGAACTTGCCCTTTTGCAGTATGCGAAAACACCATGTATATTTTGTTTGTGTGTAAATCATGGACACGGGGTTCTTTGATTCCTACTAAAAGATTGGCTTTCTGGATCCTGTCTACAAGCCTGGCACCATTTTTTCTATATTCCTGATCGTTAAAAACTCTATTGAGGCTGCGCTCTACCTCAACAGATATACCGCGGTTTACCAGCCATTCAACATCAGAAGGCACAAGTGGCGCGCGGTGTTCCCACTCTTTGGTTTCCCTTAAAATCCCGACAACCAGGCTTTCTCTCATCTGTACAGAACCTAAGAAAAACGAAATAACTGGATGTGCTTGAAAGTTTCTGAGGGCATTAAGAGCACTACCTATTCAGGCACTTTCTCTTTAATGACCTTTTCTTCAATAGTGGCTTGATGTTGTTGCCCCTCTGGCTGAGAAGGCAATGGGATATCCCCCCCTGATGGAGGAGATACAATACTACTTTCCCCTGTCCCGGTCAGGGATCGTGGGTTCTCCTTCTTGACTTTCTTGATAAACGGGTCTTGAATAAAAGGCTTATACGACCTTATAGTGAACTCAATTCTATCTCCTGTATTGACGAGAAGGTCGATCTGGGGCACCTTTTTCTTGAAGGTTGCGAGTAATGCACCCTGATCAGTATTAATTGTTAAAAGGAGCATGGCTTGCTTATGCTCTTTCGAAACTACGGTGCCTTCAAGGATTGCAGATTTTCCTTGTATTAATTCAGGGAGATAAGGGCGGATAAGATCCGGTACAAAATAGGTGCCACTGGCACCAAGCACAATCCCTATAAGAAGAGTTAAGAGAATAATCCGGATTTTAATCATGTGTCACCCTCTATTATTAAATTTCTAATCACATAAACTTTATCAACTTTATCAGATTATACCAGGAAGTTCAATTAAAAAAGCTCAGGAAAGCAGAAGTTCAAAACCGGAAAATATGATTTAAATCATATGAATGATTTATGGATATGATATCGTTTAAGTAGATATATATTAACTTTCCCGACAAAGCTAAATCCCGAGTAATCGGGAGACAGAAAGTGGCGGGCCCCGTAGAATTCGAAGAATTTTTACGGGGTGGCTGAACTGCTCTACTCTACGAGTCGTAGACGAGTCGTAGACCGAAGGATCATTCTTTGGTAGTTTGGCTTTTTTATTTATGAGAAGAATCTCTTGGAGGGATTGGCCCGGAGAAAGGAGGAAACTATGCAAATTAAAAGGATAATGCAGAGGGAATTAGTGACTGTCCTACCCTCATCCTCTATCCACGAAGCTGCCGTGAAGATGAAGAAGGAAAATATTGGTTCTATCCTCGTTGTAGAAAATGGAAAGACGCTTAAGGGGATATTAACGGACAGAGATATAGCCATGGCTGTGGCTGCAGATTCTTTAGACCCCAAAAAAACCCATATCAGTAAAATCATGACAACAGACCCGATAACAATTAAAGCTGACGCTGATATTGAGTCTGCCCTGAGGGTAATGCATAGTGGAAATGTGCGGAGACTCCCTGTTTGTGAAAATAAAAAAGTGTTGGGTCTTTTATCTTCAGCTGATATAGCCACTGAGTTAAAAGAAGAATTTGACCAATTCATGGGCCTTGAAGAGGCCTTTGTAAAACACTAATGTTTATCAAAAGGGCCAATCCTCACAATGAGTTCTTTTACAACGTATCATTTTTGTCTGAAAATTATTGACATAACTTTTTATTTTGTTAAAATTGAATGAGGTTATATGAAAGAGACTCCTATGAAAACACTTTACTTTACGTAAGGAGGAAACATGGCGAACAAATCATCACCCAAAAAGCCTGCATCAAAATCTGCAAGGAAACCGGTAAAACCAAAAACCACGAGGGTGAGGAGACAAACGAAAAAAACTCAAACGACTAAAATGACCGAAGAAAAGGCAGCTCATCGTGCGTTGGATACAATGCGGGAACAGCTCAAAAAACTTGGAGATAAATTACACGAAGAAAAAGACGTTATACCTCACCTATCAGATGCAACACGCGAACAGCTCAAAAAATTAGGAGATAAATTACATAATGCTTCAGATAAAGGAGTGCACGTGGCTAAAGAAGTGGCTAAAAAAATCCGTCTCTTTGCCAACGAAGCTACCGAGATTACAAAGAGAAAGATTGAACTCCATAACTTGAAAAAAAAGCGGGAAAGTCTCTTACTGTTAATGGGTGAACAATTGAGAAATTTATACAAAGCTCACCAACTGACACATATTGAAACCAAATTTACCTATGATTTCAAGAAACTGGATGAATTAGAAGAAACAATAACTGAAAAAGAAAAAGCTATCGAAAAAACCTCCTCTACCTTAAAGGCCTTAAAATAAAAAAGAGTGGAAGTCATATAGTTCGGGAGAGCGGCAGTGCGAAAGAAATTTTTTCGTGAGCCTGCAAAAGACTAAAAAAGAACCAACACAGCGTTTATTCAGATATCTTTTTTACTCTCAATCCACAGGTGCAGATACACTTCAGCGGAGAATATCAAAAAACCGGGGGGCAGGGTTTTAATCTTGATATATCCAGGATAAACCAATAGCCTTTGACTATAAATGGCTTTCAGAAATCTTTCCGGAGCAAGAACTATACAGAGAATTGTATTATAATTTATGCAAATACACGTTTTTTTAAAAAGAGGTAAACATGTATAAGATAATCAGGAATGAATATGAAAAAACCGTCCAGAAAAAAGACGAATTGAGAGAGAGCCTTAAGAGGCTGGAAACAGATGAACCAAAGGACACGTATAACATTATGATTACCCGCGATAGACTTGCTTATTGGGAGGGAAAATCAGAAGGGCTAAAATTCGCACTTGACCAGCTCAAGATGAAAAAGAACATCGAATAATGTTTACCCATTAATCTCCTTTTGACCTTTCATAATCATTGAAAAGACGGTTTTGAGGTTCCTTTTATCATCAGCTTCAGTCTTTTTCGGGGTCTCAAGGATCATCGGAATTCTGGCAATCCTCTTATCTGAGAGTATTTTTTTAAATCCCCTGTTCCCTATAAACCCTTTTCCGATATGTTCATGTCGGTCTATCCCTGATCCCAAAGGCCTTTTGGAGTCATTCAGGTGTATGAGCTTTAACTTATCGAGACCGACATATTCTTTGATTTCCGATATAAGTGTTTCGATCCCTTCATATGATGTCAGGTCATAACCTGATGAAAAGGCGTGACAGGTATCAATACATATTCCTGCTATACGGTCGCTATGACACGTGTCGATTATTTCAGACAATGTCTTTATTGAAGAGGTAATGTCACCCCTTTCCCCCGCCGTGTTCTCAAGTAACAGAGAGGCACTGTACGTTGTGGTACCAACTGCTTTTAAAATTGATTTTACTGCACGATTCCGTGCTTTTTCCTCATTTTCTCCTTGTGCACTACCTGTGTGCAGAATCACATATTCAGCTCCGAGAGCATCCGCATTCGTTAATTCATAGGAAAGAAGTTTTATAGATTTACGCAGTATTGGATCTGAACGAGATGCAAGATTCATAAGGTAAGACGCATGGATAAAAACAGGACTGATATCATATTTTTTCCTGAGGACTGCAAACCGTTCTCCTTCTTCCCTGGTTATTTGACTTTTCCGCCACTGTCTGGGATTATGGGAGAATATCTGCATTGTCGTGCACTGCAGAGAAACCGCCCGTTCAATTGATTTTGACATGCCGCCAGCTATTGATGTATGTACACCTACCTTGAAGTCATGCACTTTTGTTTTACTGGATAATCTCATGTGGTCAGTCCTTGAATCTCGTAATTATATCTGATTTCTGCTTACAAATTTCCAGTCTAATTTATACATTTTTTCATTCAATATCAAGATTTTATTGAAAATTCCCTTGTAATCGAGTACTTTTGTATGCAAGTATAAGTGCGTGATAGCGATTTCGCTTCAATCGGGAAGTAACGGTAACTGCTTATATGTTGAAACAAATGGCGTGAAATTACTGTTTGATGCCGGTATTTCCAGCATTGAAGCAGCACACAGACTTGCGGCCTACGACCGTGATATCAGAGATGTTAATGCCCTCATAATATCCCATGACCATGCTGACCACGTACGTCATGCAGGGGTCTACCAGAGAAGATACGGCCTGCCTCTTTATATCACTCCAAAAACTCTCCACAGGGCCCTGGCAAGGCACAGGCTTGGGAAGCTCAATGACGTTAACTACTTTCTGGCAGGAGGAAAACTTCAATTCGGCACGGTGTCTGTACAGACAATCCCTTCCCCGCACGATGGTGTAGACGGTGCAGTATTTATAGTCTCCTCTGATAAAAAATGCCTGGGGATATTTACAGACCTCGGACATGTTTTTAATGAACTCTTTTCTGTAATCCCCTCACTGGATGCAGTCTTTATTGAGAGTAATTATGACCCTGAAATGCTCGTTCAGGGACCGTATCCTGCTTTTCTTAAACAGCGTATTCAGGGACCTGAAGGACACCTTTCCAACAGAGAGTCAGCTGAGCTGCTTCAAGCCGGTACGCGCTTACAATGGGCATGCCTGGCGCATCTCTCGGAAAACAATAACAGTCTCCCTATAGCCCTTCAGACACACCGCGAGATTGTAGATGAGAATCTTGCATTGTTCACTGCAAGCCGCTATATGCCAACAGGCATATTGAACATATAAAAATAAGGGTCTTAGCGTAATCGAATGGGTCATTTTTACATTATCCCTTCCCCTCTATGTTAAAGTCTCCCGACATTTATCCCCTCTTTGGTAAAGTCGGAGCGACCCTTCGCGGAGACCCGCTTAGGGAGGGACTTGCCCCGTTAGATCGAA
>DAOVVO010000118.1 GCA_030637135.1 Nitrospirota bacterium | reverse complement strand
CCGATTAACATCACCGCTTATTAGAATCTTATGGGTTCTTAACTTAAACCTTCAACTTAAATACGAAAAAGGGATAATTAATAAACGAGACACGTAATATGTTCATTTCTTTTCATCAGCATGAGATGCTATACATCATCGTATGCTGCATCAAAGTTTTTCATTGATTGAAATTCATACTGTGCCGGCGGGATTGTTGAACATGCAGAAAAAAGAAAAATGAGTGCGAATAGAAATACCTTTTTCATGACAGTGCCATTAAGGTGTCTTATTGTAAAAGCCCGAGGATTCTTTGTGCCTCGCGACCCGGCTCTGAGTCAGGATCAATCTCCAGTACCTTCTGTAATGCTGGCTTTGCCTCTTCGTTTCTCCCTAATGATGAAAGGACAAATCCCAGACTTAACCATATTCTCTGAAAAGACGGTTTAACCGCTGTCCCTTGCTGCAATATCTCTACGGCCTCATCAGACTTTCCGGTATAATGGAGGGCAAGTCCCAAATCGTTATACGTATCCACATCGTTAGGGTTTAGTTTCAAGACTTTTTTATATATCTCTGCTGCTTGTTCAAACCTGTTCGCTTCAAAATATCTGTCACCAAGACGTGCGAGTGCTTCCGGACTGTCTGTGTCCATTCCTTCTTTCTCAAAAGGCAGTGGAGCAATAGTACCAGAATCTCTAATAGGGCCCGTTGCAACACTTCTCTGTGCTCTCATATCTTTAGATTGTTCGATTTTGTAATAGTGCCGCGTCAGGGCAAAGACACCAATGCCGAATACTATCAGAAACAGAGCGATTATTATCCATTTTTTATACTGTTCTGAAGTCATAATAAAAAAAAGGTGCTCCTTTCTCCGCTTTCATCTTTTGACTTCCTTGCGTTGATATAATCCCCACAGATAATTCTTTTGTGACGTAAATACCAGTGCCTGGTTTTTAATCTCCCTTTCCACATATTTTATATTGTACTTCCATGTTTCATAATTGAAACTGATGCTCCTCGCCAAAAAGAGGGGTTTCATGGCATCAATAACTTTCCTCTTCTCTTCAGGGTCAGGTGAGAGGTCATATCTGTAAATGAGGGTGTAAAATATTTGCGTCCAGAGCAGGATATCCATGTCATAGTAATCCATTTCGTGCATTTCCTGTACTCTGGAAAAGGAGTACGTGTCCAACATCTCTTTAAGGGTCCATATGTTTTCCTTGTACGCATTGATGCACTTATCTTTTATGTCCCTCATATTAAAATCAAACTCCTGTGGCTCTGTCACGGCGTTGAGCCCAAATACCGGTGTCTTTATCAAATTATCCATTCCCAGATCCATCCACTTCTTTTTGTACTTTACAAGATTGTCCAACAGGGTTTCGGTCACCTGTTCAAACATTAACCCTAATTTCGGTAAGCTCGGTTTATGAATTTTCGTACCCAGACCGCTCTGGCAGATTTTATAACCCCCGAGTACAGCATGCAGAGTCATAAACATATCTACACCATAGTTTCTAATATGCTCTGTCCATTTTTGTTTGAGCCAGTGCTCCATAAGCTTCGGGGAAAATGCAAATTCTCCGCCTATAGGCTGTCGAATGTCCAGGGAAAGCATGCCAAATACAACCGGGAAACAGATATGGTTTGTAATAGAACCGTCAAACTGGTGCCTGGAATACAGCGGAGTTACAAAGTCATATCCTTCATAGACAGGTTTGAGGAGATAGTCAACCCATTCTTGTGTTATAGATTTGAGATCAGCATCTACAACAGCAATCGCTTCAGCATTCACCTGATGTGCGAAGTTAAAAAGATTAAGTAAATTATTTCCCTTTCCGCGAACATCTTTTTCTGTGCTTATATAGTGCTTTTCAACACGGGTCTTAGCACCCAGAAAAGCCTCTCTCGTATTATCCGGACTGTTATTGTCGACATTGATGATAATGCTTCTCTTATCAGGGAAATACTCTTCAAGCCCCTTCCCTATAACCTCTGCTACAAATGAAATAGTATCCGCCTCATTATAGGAAGGTATGCCGACAACGATTTGGAATGTATCTTCTTGTTTCATAGAGCGCCGTAAACAACTACTCTTGATTTACTATCTAAATATAAAACGTTGACTGACAGTTATTTTATAGGAAGCCGTTTTTTTTTACCAACCTAAAGAGAGAGGTAAGTATTTCATTTTCCATGATGGGATATGATGACATGTCCCTCTACTCTACGAGTCGTAGACGAGCTGTAGGCACGTCCTAGTTCATTGTAAAGTTTTCTAAAGTTAACTTTCATATGTATCTTTTTTAAAAAACTCTTATTGTGACTTATATCACATCAATTTTCCTGTATATAGGCAATTTTATAGTAATAAAAAGATGAAAAATTATAACTATGTTTCCAAAAAGATCCTGAGTACATCTCAGGAAAGCCTGGTTGCCGAAGAAATAGAATCCACCCTCATTTTCGGTGGCCTGTTTTAAGGCTCAGGAAACCGGAAGGTAGATAATGAAAAATGAGGTAAAAGTAGCTATCATTTCTATCTTTGTATTTTTTCTAGCAGTCTCATTGTCTTATGCATCGAAAAGTAAAGCAGAAGAAACTGTTCTTTCAAAGGTACAACGAAAATATATCAACATCTCCAAAATAAAACTAAAGCGTGAAAGAAAATCAGGAACTCTTTATTCCATAGATTATAAAAAAGCTTTAGATGAATATTCCCTTATGCAAAAAGAGAGAATAGAAAATAGCACCATAGTTCGCAGAGAAAATTTTGAATTGCCTTTCAGATCTGACATAAACAGACAAAAAGTTCATCAGCCCCTGGTATATAAGAGTTTTGTTGTTTCCTCCATTGAAAAGATTTCAATACCTTATAAATCGTCTGCCTTAGACCTGGAATTTACATCAGTCTTAGATGGAGTAAAGCAAGGCGGCGTGGTTCAGATAGGAGTAGCTTTTTTGACATCCTTTTTGTTACATGAATTTGGCCATATGGTAGTGGCTGATTATGTTGATGCAACTGGTACGAGGTTTGATTTTTTTAAAAAACAAAATGGTAATTTTTTTCTTGGAACTTACACTGTTAAGGAAATATCTGAAGAATCAAGACTGCCATTAAGCATGGGGGGGTAATGGCATCTGATCTGGTTTTTGAACATACTCTGCAGAATTACAGAAAAAAACCTACCTTGTAAAACAAATTCTTGCTTTTCTTCAGCGCAATGGATTTTCTCTGGTACAGTGCTTATGCATTTTATCTCAGTGAAGGTCATGCAGGTTTT
>DAOVVO010000062.1 GCA_030637135.1 Nitrospirota bacterium | reverse complement strand
GAGGTCTCACTACATATCCCCTTACCTGTGCTTCTTTATCCATCATGGGGAAAAGATTTTTCCTCTGGCTCATTGGTCTCTGTCCGAGGACTTCACCTGTAATTATGAAATCAGCTCCGACCATATTCATGAACTCCCGTGCCTCTTTTAACATAAGTATTCTGCAGTCTATACATGGGTTCATATTTTTACCGTACCCGTATTTCGGATTTTTGACTATTTCAAGGAATTTCTCTGACAGGTGTGAAAGTTTTACGTCAAAACCAAACTTTTCTGCTGCAGAAAACGGGTCCCGTGAACAAGACGATCTATCATTTATATCACAACCAAAATGGTTTAGAAATGTTAAGGCGGTAACCTCGATATGCTGTCTGAGGATGATAAGTATTGCCAGAGTGCTGTCAAGCCCGCCAGAATATAGTGCAACTGCTTTTGTCATGATTAATTAAATATTCTCCTCTTTTTTTATATGTATATTTTAAACAATTTTCCCTGTAAAAAACCAAAATTATATTTTTTCAAAATGGCTCTTATTTTCTATCCCGGCTGACTGATACAAAAAAATAAAATGGGAATTTACATTTTATAGATGAAGATGTAAACTATGATATGCATAGAGCTGCTGTGGTAATTCCAGCACGATTTAATTCAAGACGCTTCCCCGGAAAACCCCTTGCTACCCTTAAAGGAAAATCCCTCATACAACACGTTTATGAGCAGGCATCAGCTGCAAAGCTTATTAATGCGGTTTTTGTTGCAACAGATAATGAAAGAATTTTCGACACCGTTACAGGTTTCGGGGGCAAGGCATTTATGACTTCTTCGAGTCATGCCTGCGGTACAGACAGAGTTGCAGAAGCAGCCAAACATATAGATTGCGACATAATAATTAATGTGCAGGGAGATGAACCGTTTATTAAGCCGGAAATGATAGATGAAACAGTCAGACTTTTAGATGATGAAAAAGCGTCGATGAGTACGCTTGCAAGGAAAATCGCAAATCTTGAAGAAATTTTATCTCCGAACGTCGTAAAGGTCGTTATGGACGATGAGGGATTTGCATTATATTTCTCAAGGTCTCCTATTCCTTATTACAGAGATGAGTGGGCGGATTTAAATAATATAACATTAACATCCAGCCATGTAGTAGTTTTTAGACACATAGGCATATACGGTTTCAAGAAAAATGCACTTATAAATTTTTCAAAGACCCGGCAAAGCGAGCTCGAGACAGTCGAGCGGCTCGAACAGCTCAGAGCGATTTCATGCGGGATGAAAATTAAGGTTAAGGAAACTCACTACGATGCTTTTGGCATCGACACAATTGACGATTTAAAAAGGGCAGAGGAATGGCTAAATTTATATTCGTAACCGGCGGTGTGGTTTCTTCACTTGGAAAAGGGATTGCCTCATCAGCAGTAGGAGCACTCCTGGAGGCAAGAGGACTCAAGGTGACACTGCAAAAGTTAGACCCCTATATAAATGTTGATCCAGGGACGCTGAGTCCCTTTCAACACGGGGAGGTCTTTGTCACTGACGACGGCGCTGAGACAGATTTGGACCTCGGTCACTACGAGCGGTTTACTTCTACACGTACCACTCAGACAAACAATTACACCACGGGGAAAATTTATTACAGCGTTATTCTTAAAGAGAGGAAGGGCGATTATCTTGGTGACACCGTTCAGGTAATCCCCCATATCACTGATGAAATTAAAAACGCCATTAAATCTGTCGTTGACGGATACGATATTGTCATTGTTGAAATAGGCGGTACAATCGGGGATATCGAGAGCCTGCCGTTTTTAGAGGCTATAAGACAGTTCAGATATGATGTAGGAAGAGATAATGTTCTCTATATACATCTGACGCTCATACCTTATATAAAGACATCAGGGGAACTTAAAACAAAGCCCTCACAACACAGCGTGAGAGAATTAAGGGCAATCGGTATTCAGCCGGATATTCTCTTGTGTCGTACCGACAGACCCTTACCTCCCGGTGTAAAGAAAAAAATTGCCATACACTGCAATCTTGATGTAGATGCGGTTATCACTGCAAAGGATGTTAGTTCTATTTATGAAGTGCCGCTTGCCTTCAAACAGGAAGGACTCGATAATTTACTTGCAAAGAAATTGTTGCTCAAAACACAGGAGCCAGATCTCGGGAGGTGGCTTGATGTTGTGAAAAAAATCCGAGAGCCGGAAGATAAGGTGAGTATCGCAATCACGGGAAAGTATGTGGGGCTTAAAGATTCCTATAAAAGCCTTAATGAGGCACTCGTACACGGCGGTATAGCTAATAATGTAAATGTTGATATCCAGTGGGTTGATTCAGAAGAGATAGAAAGAGCAGGAGCAGAAAGATACCTCTCTGATATAGATGGACTCCTTGTCCCGGGCGGATTTGGTGAACGAGGCATCGAAGGAAAGATACACGCTATCCGGTTTGCGAGAGAAAAAAAGATACCCTTTCTCGGAATATGTCTTGGAATGCAGTGTGCTGTGATTGAGTTTGCACGCAATGTGTGCCATCTTGAAGGGGCAAACAGCACTGAATTTAATCTTAACACGCCATTTCCTGTTATTTATTTAATAGAGGAGTGGTTCAATTTCAGGACGCAGACGATAGAGAGGAGAGATATTTCTTCAAGCAAGGGGGGAACCATGAGGCTTGGGGCTTATCCGTGTATTCTGAAAGAGAACTCTCTTGCCTCTAACGCATACGGTGTTAAAGAAATATATGAGAGGCATCGACATAGATATGAATTCAATAACTCCTTCACTGATATTCTCGTGAAAAACGGCTTAAAGATAAGCGGAGTTAGCCCTGACGAAAAACTGGTGGAAATCGTCGAGATAGAAGACCATCCGTGGTTTTTTGGATGCCAATTTCATCCCGAGTTTAAATCAAGACCGCTTGAACCACACCCTGTTTTTAAAGCATTTATTGCTGCTGCATATGGAGAAAAGAAATTACTTTTTATACCTCAAGAAGTTCAAAAACCGACACAAAAGTGAATGAAGAACAGAGCAAAAAGTGAAAAAAACTATACCTACAATTCAGTACGTAATTACAATAATAGAATTCTCAAATATAATGTGAAGGTGAGATGGGCAAAATAACGAGCATTTTTGCACGTGAAATTCTTGACAGTAGGGGAAATCCGACCGTTGAAGTGGATGTAATCCTTGACAGCGGGTCATATGGAAGAGCTGCTGTGCCCTCAGGTGCCTCGACAGGTCAAAAAGAGGCTCTCGAATTGAGAGATGGGGGGAAGCGGTATAATGGCAAGGGAGTAACAAAGGCACTTCGCAATATAATAGAGGAAATAGCACCTCGTCTCAAGGGCATTGACGGTGCCGAACAGATATATATTGATAACCTCATGATTGAACTTGATGCTACCGAAAATAAACGTAAGCTTGGTGCTAATGCTATTCTCGCTGTTTCCCTTGCTGTTGCCAAAGCCGAGGCAATGGAAGCAGATATGCCCCTCTATAAATATATTGGTGGTGTTGAAGCTCATGAGCTTCCCGTTCCGATGATGAATATATTGAATGGTGGATCTCATGCAGACAACAATCTTGATATTCAGGAATTCATGATAATGCCAGTAAGTGCGTCCAATTTCCGGGAAGCTCTGAGGATGGGTGCCGAGATTTTTCACAGCCTTAAAAGCGTTTTAAAGTCACGAGGACTGAGTGTAGCCGTTGGTGACGAAGGTGGTTTTGCTCCTCATTTAAAAACAAATGAAGAGGCACTCGCTTTAATAATAGAAGCTATTAACAAGGCGGGATATAAAGAAGGGAAGGATATTTATCTTGCACTCGATGTAGCTGCTTCTGAATTATATAAAAAAGGCACATATTTATTAGAAGGTCATTCTCTTAGTTCAGATGAAGTTATATCCTATTATGAGAGACTCCTTGAAACATATCCTGTGCTTTCCATTGAAGACGGGCTTTCTGAGGATGATTGGGGAGGCTGGAAAAACATGACCCAAAGACTTGGAAAGCGCATTCAGATTGTAGGCGACGATATTTTTGTCACTAACCCGGTAATTTTTAAAAAGGGGATAAAAGAGGGTATTGCCAACTCAATATTAATAAAGTTAAACCAAATAGGAACACTGACAGAAACACTGAATGCTATTGAACTCGCCAAGGTATCAGGATATACTGCGGTGGTGTCACACAGGTCAGGTGAAACAGAGGACACAACAATTGCCGACTTAGCGGTTGCATGCAATACAGGGCTTATTAAAACCGGATCCTTATCAAGGACAGACAGGATTGCAAAATATAATAGACTCTTAAGGATTGAAGAGGAACTTGGCAAGTCAGCTGTTTATAAAGGACAAAATGTATTCTATAATATACAACAATAACACCGTTATGGATGAGGGTTTGAGCGAACTTAAAATTTATTTTTTTATAAGACAAACCACTGACCCCTTGAGTGTTGGAATATTTTATGCGAAATAAGCGGAGAAAACAGGTCGAGACCCAAAAAAGACAAAGAAGAACTGTATTTTTTACTCTCGGAATTCTGGTTGTTATATGTATATCCTTTACCTTGATTTTCGGAGAAAACGGCTTGGTAAGATTTATAAAACTCAGGGCAATCAAAGAGGACGTCCGGGCAAAAGTAAACCGTATAGATAAACAAAATAAAGAGATTAAAAGACAAATAGATTTAGTTAAGAAAGGAAAAGACCTTAATTTGATAGAGGAGCTTGCAAGAGAACAGGGGCTTACACAAAAGGATGAAATTATTTTTCAGTATCAAGATGGGCAATAACCGTTAGAATTCCAATATTTAGATTCTCTACGAACCGTAGGCCACATACATTCCAGTTGCAAATTGTTCAAATTGAAAGAAGTCTTTGCTCTTTTCTATCCCGTTCTTTCGGGATTAATTTCGAGTTCATAATTTTGATTATCAGTTATTCGGTTATTGTTAAATACGTGGCTTCTGGTAATCGGTACTTGGAATTTAAGTATCAACTGTTTTAATACTTAGATTTTAGTTATAAGGAACTATCAATGTACGAGCTTATGATAGCGTCACTTTTCTCTGCAGCTCATCAGCTCAGAGGATATAAGGGGAAATGTGAAAATCTGCACGGTCATAACTGGAGGGTACAGGTAGTTGTGTCTGAAGAACGGGTCAATGAAATAGGATTAGTGTTAGATTTTCATGAATTCAAGAGAATAGTCAACGAAGTTCTCTTAACACTTGACCATTCTGTCTTAAACGAAGTGTTCCCCTTTACGGAAATTAATCCCTCTTCAGAAAATATTGCAAAGTGGCTGTACGATACAATCAAGAAAAAAATAGCAAACAAAAAAATTAGTGTTTCCTCTGTATCTGTCTGGGAATCTGAAACAGCATCAGCTACGTATTTCGAGTAATGACACGGGACATGCCATTTCAGCAGAATATACATGTCTGTTCTTTCTATGCCCTCCCGCCCGATTTGTGATGTTCAGTTTTCCAGGGTCTCATGGCTATTGCAAATGCAGCAATAAGTGTGAGGAGCACCCAGTCAATACCGATCGACAAGAGAGCTGCCCATGAATATCCACCATAAGGCTCCTTCAATTCTTTATAGAGATCCCATATAAGTATCATACCCAGAACGAGCGGTACAAAATACTTTATCAGGAAATCCCACCACGGCCCAAGTTTCACAGAAGAAATCTTGTTTATGTGGTTTCTGAGGATTTTCAGTTTGAAGAACCATCCTACCAGAATACACTCTGCAATACCAACAACCACCAGACCATAATGGGTCAGAAAATGGTCAACTATATCCAGCCAGAGGAGTCCGGCTTCAGTAGTAAAGATAATCGAGCCCAGGAAACCCAGAATAGAAATAACTGTGACAAATGTTTTCCTGTTAACCCCGAACTTGTCCACCATCGCTGATGTAAACGCCTCAATTATAGAAATAGAGGAGGATATACCTGCGACAACGAGACTCAGAAAAAATATTGCACCAAAGAAATTTCCTCCTGGCATCAAACTGATTGCTTTCGGATATGCCACAAATGCAAGCCCTATGCTTTGTGAGACAACTTCGGAAAGAGGTTGTGCCTGTGATGCTGACATAAAACCAAGAACGGAAAATACCGCAAACCCTGCGAATATGGAAAAACCGCTGTTTATGAAAGCAATGAGTAGAGCATTTCTCGTTATATTCGTCTTTGCGGGAAGATAGCTTGCATAAGCAATCATTATCCCAAAGCCAAGGCTCAGTGTAAAGAATATCTGACTGTAAGCGTCTATCCATACTTTCGGGTCGGTAATCTTTGAAAAGTCAGGGGTAAGGTATGCCTTTATACCCAGGATTGCACCATCTAATGAAAGTGACCAGAATACGAGTATAGCAGTGAGGATAAAAAGGAGGGGCATAAAAATCTTGTTGGCAAGTTCTATCCCTTTTTGAACACCTCTATATAATATGACCCAGTTTATGAACCAGACAAGAACAAGTCCGACTAATATAGAAAACCTGATATTTCCTATTTCAGCAGGACTTGTGCTTACAGCAAGAAATTTCTCAAAGAAAAAAGAGTCAGGATCGCTTCCCCATCCAAGGTCAAAGGACAGGACAAAAAAGTTAAGGCACCACGAGATAATAACGACATAATAGAGTACTATGCCGAACATTACGAAGGTTACAGCCCACCAGCCGAGCCATTCCCAGTTTTTCTTTATTTTTGCATATGCAAGCGGTGCAGAGCCTATCCGCTCATGACCGACTGCGAATTCAAGTATCAGGAGAGGTATGCCTGCGGTGAGGAGAGCAACAATATAGGGGATTAGAAAGGCTCCGCCACCGTAACTGTATGCCATATAACTGAATCTCCAGATATTGCCGAGACCTATTGCGGAGCCCACTGCTGCAAGTAAAAAACCTAATTGACTCTTCCATTGCTCCCTTTTCATGGTGTTGAAAACTCCTTTAACGCGGGGTTCACGCAGGAGATAGAATGCCTATCTCTAACAGAATTAAATCCTATTTTAAGATTTTTAAAAAGTCAAGCAAAATTGGCTGAAAATAACAATCTTTTCGGTTCAGAGACTTCAAAGTTGTTGCATGCCGCTTTTACTTTTGATAGCATTTTTTAGTAAAATCAGCAATCCCTAAGACATCCAGAAAAGTGAGGGGGAGGCACATGGCAATTCTTTTTTTTAAATCTATTCTGTCTATTGTAATGCTCTGTTTGGCGGTCATTGCCATGTTTACGATGTTTGAACTCCTCGGGAGAGCTGAAAAGAGGTTTGATACAGAAAAACTAAAAAAAATCCACAAAGTTAACGGTATTATCTATTTTCTCATTTTTGCTTTCATCGCATACTTCTGCATACGATTTATTGTTTTGTCAAAGGCTGAACTATCAGCGCGCAGCGCTTTTCATAGTGTATTTGCCCTCACGATTTTAGTTCTCTTTGGCGTCAAAATTTCGATTACAAGGATATACCGGCAGTTCTATCATCAGGTATCTGTTTTAGGTCTTATAATGGCAATCACTACTTTTGGTCTCGTTGGAACATCCGGAGGATATTATCTCCTTGTTACGAGATTTGGAACAGATATGGCATTTGATAAGATTATGCAGTATAAACAAAAGGAAGAGCGGAAAAAAGCTGAGAAAGCAGACGCTGTATTAAAGTTTGTTATCAGGACAGATCCTGAGAGTATAGGTAGTGGTAAAAACCTTTTTGACGCAAAATGCAGTTTTTGCCATGATGCCTATAGTACGAACACAATTGTAGGTCCTGGGCTGAAGGGTGTGCTTAAAAACCCGAGCCTCCCTGTGAGCGGCCGTCCTGCAACGCCTGAAAATATTAGAAAACAGTTGAGACAACCTTTTAACAGGATGCCTTCATTTG
>DAOVVO010000018.1 GCA_030637135.1 Nitrospirota bacterium | reverse complement strand
TGATTTCTATCCGGGCTATCAGCCAGTGACATCTCAGGAGGCAAGAAAAAAATTTGAATCCTCCTGGGGCAAGGGCCTTAATCCGGAGCACGGCTTGACCTTTAACGAGATACTTCAGGCTGCTCATGACAAAAAAGTCAAAGCCCTCTACATCATTGGCTCTGACCCTGCATCAAACGTGTCTCATCAAAAGGTCAGGGAGGCTTTAGAGAGTGCAGAGTTTATTGTTCATCAGGATATATTCTTAAACGAGACTGCAAAACTTGCGGATGTCGTTCTTCCTTGTTTAAGCTTTGCAGAAAAAGACGGAACCTTTACAAATACAGAACGCCGTGTCCAGAAAATCAATAAGGCGCTTGAGCCTTCAGGAAGTTCAAAACCTGACTTGCAGATTATGTGCGAAATAGCAAAGAAGTCAGGAAGTAAGGGTTTTGATTTCTCAAGTCCTGATAAAATAATGACAGAAATCTCATCTCTTGTACCTTTATATAAACACATATCCTACGGCGCCCTGAAAGAAGAAGGCATGCAGCTCATCTTTCATCAGGATGAGAATATACAAAAAGGCAGGTTTAAGTTCACGCCAATAGATTACAAGGCACCTTCTGAAAAAGCTGATATTGACTATCCATTAATCCTGATTTCTGAGAGGGATATCTATTCAGCAGGTTTCTTATCCAGAAAGGTCGAGGGTCTCCAGAGCCTGCGGGCTAAAGGAAAGGTGTATTTAAATCCAAAAGATGCCCTGGACTTTGAGATTGAAGATGGTAAAATAGTGAAGGTAATCTCCCGTCATGGAGAAATAGAGGGTGAGGCAAAAATAACTCATGCCTCTCCGGCGGGAATAGTTACTATGAGTCTTGCTGAAGAGGAAATGCATTTACTTATTAATCCATCTCAGGAACAAATCTCTGATTTCTCAGGGTCAAAGATGTGCGCTGTAAGAATTATTCCTGAAAAGGAGTCTTCGGATGAATAAGACAATGTTTTCCATTCTCAAAGTACTTGAAAAGCAACCAGACGTCATCGGCTCCACTGAAATATCCAGACAGTTAAAACAGTACGGAGTTGATCTTACAGAGCGCACAGTCCGTTATCATCTCAAGATTCTTGACGAAAGAGGGCTCACGCAGGTATTCGGAAAGGAAGGAAGGAAAATCACAGAAAAAGGAATGGAAGAACTCAAACATGCCCTTGTTTCAGAAAAAGTCGGGTTTGTCATAAGCAGGATAGAAACACTTTCTTACATGACCAGCTTTGATATGGACAAAAAGGAAGGAGATATTATCCTTAATGTCTCTTTTTTCCAGGAAAAAGACCTCAAAGAAGCTCTGAAGGTCATGACGCCTGTCTTTAAATCACCTTTTGTAATGAGCGACCGGCTTATTCTTGCAAGAGAAGGAGAGCAGATAGGAGATATTATTGTACCAGAAGAGAAAATCGGGTTAGGGACAATCTGCAGTGTCACAATTAACGGGATATTTTTAAAGTCAGGCATTCCCCTTGTGTCCAGATTCGGCGGAGTACTTCAGACAGAAAACTCAAGTGCATCACGGTTTACAGCCCTTATAAGTTATGAGGGTTCATCATTAGACCCGCTTGTGATTTTTATAAGAAGCAAGATGACCGATGTCATGGGGGCAGTAAAAGACCATTCAGGACGAATTCTTGCAAGCTTCAGGGAAATACCTGTGGTCTGTGTGGACGAGGCACATAAACTCGCTCAAACGATGGCAGCCATTGGTATCGGAGGGATTCTGCTTATTGGCAATCCAAACCAGCCACTACTTGAGATACCTGTTGGTATGGATAAGGCAGGAATGGTAATAGTTGGCGGACTCAACCCTGTTGCCGCCCTTGAGGAAGCCGGCATCCCTACAGAAAGTCACGCAATGTCAACCATGTTTGAATATTCAAAGTTAAAGGGTTTTAAGGATATGATAAAGGAAATAAAATGACTACATAACATATTGACGGAATTATTCTATACTATTTCTGACTTTCTGAACGGACAATGTAAGGAAACAGGAGAGAAAGGGGTGCATCCATGACATCTATGACAGCCAAAGAAGTGTTGGAAAGGGTAAAGAGAGATAAGGTCACGTTTTTAAATCTTCAGTTTACAGACATTATGGGCTCTCTCAAACAGGTCACCGCGCCAATCAAGAGCCTCCCGGATATATTGAAATATGGTGCCTGGTTTGATGGCTCTTCGGTGGAAGGATTTGCCAGGATTCATGAGAGTGACCTCTATCTTAAACCTGACTCGCAAACCTACTCAATAATTCCGTGGTTAAATTCTCCGGAAGGAAACACCGCGCGTCTTATCTGTGATATCTACAAGCCTGATGGAAACCCATTCCAGGGAGACCCGAGATTCATCCTGAAAAAGGTTATGAAAAAGGCCCAGGACATGGGTTTTACGTACAATACCGGTCCAGAGCCTGAATTCTTTCTGTTCAAGGATGACTCGCCGAGCCTCGTGCCTATGGACAGTGACGGTTATTTCGACCTCTCAACAGATGAGGCACATGCCATTAGAAGGGGTATAACGGCCGCGCTTGAAATGTTCGGTATTGACGTGGAAGCGTCCCATCACGAGGTTGCGCCCGGACAGCATGAGATAGACTTTAAACATGGTGACGCACTTACAACTGCGGACAGATTATTAACCCTGAGGGTTACGGTTAAGTCCATTGCCCAGAGGCATGGTTTAAAAGCGTCCTTTATGCCAAAGCCGATTATGGGCATGAATGGTTCCGGGATGCACGTCCACCAGAGCTTGTTTAATACAAAGACAACCAAGAATGCTTTCTTTGACTCTAAAAATAAATACAATTTGTCACATATGGCTTTTAATTTCATTGGAGGTCAGCTTCACCATGTAAAGGGCATGATGGCTGTCATATGCCCTACTGTCAACTCTTATAAGAGACTGGTATCCGGTTTTGAGGCCCCTGTATATATCTCATGGGCACGAATCAACAGGTCAGCGCTTATCAGGGTTCCCAAGTGGTTTGAAGACAAGCCCGGTTCAGCACGCATAGAATTGAGATGCCCTGACCCTGCGTGTAACCCGTATTTGGCCTTTGCAGTCATGCTGGCAGCAGGTCTTGAAGGAATTGAGAAAAAAACCAAGCCCCCGGAACCGGTTGAAGAGGACCTGTACAAATTTGACGAAAAAAGCCTGATATCAAGAAAAATAGACATGCTTCCTTCATCCCTCTATGAAGCAATACTTGAACTGAAAAAGAATAACCTCATCCAGGATATTTTAGGAGAACACCTCTACAGAAGGTATATTGATATCAAGACAAAGGAGTGGAACGAATTCAAGACACAGGTAACAAGGTGGGAAATAGAGAAATACATTGATATATAATCGTAATGTGTAACGAGTAATGCGGATAAAGTTACGAATTATTTGTGAAAATTCTTATTGAGTGCCCTTTACACGTAACGGTTCACGGACCTATATACTTCTTCACGACATACTCGGCAAACGCCATGGCGCTTGTAAAGCCGGGTGAAACAGCATTCAATATATGAATGCTGTTCTCAGACCTCAGAACTACAAAATCCGAAACAAGTGACGTGCTTGTCCAGTCTACAAGCTGCGGGCGTATGCCAACCTTAGTGCTCGGTTCAATGTCCTCAATACTCAGACCTTCAACTAAATCTTTTATATCCTGAAAAAATAACCATGGACTATATTTTTTCGGTTCGGCAAAGGCAACCTTCCTGAACTGCGGGTTTTTAAAGAATAAAATCATATTTCTGAAAAGGATTTGAAAGACCTCACTTTCTACCCCATCTAAAAACCTGTAATTCTCCCTTCCCAGGGCCGGAATGGCAGTAGGCCCAACATACACAGTTCCATCCATCACCCTGGTGAAATGAACCCCCAGGAAAGGGTTTCTTATATCAGGAACAGGATATATATTGCCTTTTACAAGATAGCTTTTTTCTTTTTTTAAGCTCTTATAGGTGCCCTTGAAGGGAATTATTTTATAGTTTAAACCGACCCCGAAGACATGAGCAATTTTATCGCTCCAAGCCCCCGCTGCATTTATAAATAAACCAAAATCTATGCTTCCCTGCTCTGTTAAAACCCTGCTGTTTTTCTCCAGCCCTTTGAATTTAAAGCCTTTAAGGATCCTTACCCTGCCTGAGGAGATAAGGTCTCGCTCAACGCTTTCAAGTACTTTATGAGGGTCAACAACTGCAGTTTGAGGAGAGTATAGCGCAATCCTGCATGTCTTTGCATATGGTTCTATTTCCTTTACGTGCCTTTTTGTAATAAGTTCTGCTTCTGTTCCATTTTTTAATGCCCTCTGGTAAAGCTCTTCCAAGATCGGAATTTCTTTTTCATTTTTTGCAACAATAACCTTACCTGACTCTAAAACAGGAATACCCTTTTCCCCGCAATACTGTTTCATAAGGAAATTTCCCTTAAGGCAGAACTGAGCCTTCAGACTGTCAGGCGTGTAATAAATCCCTGCATGGAGAACACCACTGTTTCTACCAGAGGCATGTGCCCCGATGATATTTTCCTTTTCCAGGACAGCTATGTTCGTATGCCTGCTTTTTTTTATTAATTCTCTCGCTATAGCAAGCCCGATAATACCACCGCCACATATAAGCACATCCGTTTTAGCTAACACGAATATTCCTCATGTTTTACCGGAAGATATCCTCCCTTGCTCTTTTTGCTGCCTTTAGGATATATTACTTCATGCTTAAAATAATGCGAAGCCATAAGTTTTTCACCGTGTTTCTTCTCGGCATTTTAACTATTGTCATTACCATAGCATTCGTATTTTACGGTATCGGACCCCAGCAAAACCCTTCAGACACCATTATCGCACAAATCAATAAGCAGAGAATAACACTTGCTGAATATGATAGAGCATACACATATGCTTATCGCCGTGCACGGGAAACGTATAAGAACGAAGATGAAATAAAAAAATTAAACCTTCAACAAAAGGTGCTCCAAGAGCTTATTGATAACACAGTTCTCACAGGAGCTGCACAAAAAGCAGGGATAACAGTTACTGACAAAGAACTGCAAGACTCGATAATTAATGAGCCGGCATTCCAGACAAATGGTGTGTTCAGTAAGGATGTTTATGAAAGAAGGCTGAAATTAAACCGTATAACACCTGCACTGTTTGAAAGTTCAATGAAAAATGACCTGCTCCTGAACAAAATACGCAGACTGATAGGGGAAACCGCTGAATTTACAGCACAAGAAACACAAATACTCAAATCAATGAAGGAAAACAAAGCTCAACTCAGCGAAATTTTTTTATTTTCCAAGAAAGAATTAGCAATTAGGGCTTACATAGAAGCACTGAAACGTCAGATGACAATAACAGTAAATAAAGACTTTATTTTTTAATATTTTAACGATTTATCACCTTCTCGCCTTATTTTAGATATTTTTTTTAAAAAACCTTTTTAAGGGTTCTTTTTAGCTATAATTATTTGAAAAATAAGTAAATTTTTCTGTCTTTTCGTTCTCTTTCATTATAATAAAGCAATATAATATGATAAATATATTGACAAAACATGTATATTTAGTGTAAAAAAAATAATCTATGGTTAAACTCATCTTCACAATTCTGACGGTTATTATATTCATGACGGCCGGGTATTGTTCTGCCCGCGAACAGGCATTAAACAGTCAAGCCATGCGTGGAACCGGTACTCAGCATATAATCCCTAAATTACCTGCTGATAAGCGAGCAGGCTCAAATTTTCTTTATTTTCAATTAGTTACTGACCTTAAAGCCAACGCTATTAATTCCGCAGATACCATCACGTCCCTCTCAAATTCATACCCAATTACCTTACGATTGGAATTAGAGAGAATCAGGAGAATGACAATTGAATATCTTTTTGAAACATACGGGTTCAATAAAGCAGTTAAAAAACGTATTTATATGTATTCCAAAAAATCAAAACATGATTTTCGCAAGAACTTACATAGGGCTGGAAAATATCTTGATGCAATGTCCCAGATTTTCAGAGAAAAAAACCTGCCACAGGAGCTTGTATTCCTCCCTCTCATAGAAAGTGGTTTCCGTTTGAATGCCTACTCGCATAAAAAGGCTGCAGGACCGTGGCAGTTTATCCCCCGGACAGCCAAAACATTTGGTTTAAAAATAGACTGGTGGGTTGACGAGAGGCTTGACCCTATAAAATCAACAAGAGCAGCAGCAGAATATCTCAGGAAACTTTATAAAATATTCGGTTCATGGAATCTTGTACTTGCTGCATATAACGCCGGTGAAGGGAATATACTCCGGGCTTTGAGAAAGACAAAGAGCAATGATTTCTGGGCACTGAGAAAAACAAGGCACATAGTGAACGAGACAAAAAACTACGTTCCCTCTTATATAGCAGCTGCTGCAATTGCCCTCCACCCTGAAAGCTTTGGTCTCCAAAACATAACCTATCATAGACCTTTGTCATACGATGAGGTTGTTATTGATATGCCTATGGACTTGACAGTAATTGCAGAGTTTACAGGCTCTGATCCCTCAGATATTAAAGAGCTCAATCCGGAATTAAGACGGTGGTGTACTCCTCCAAATGTATCACATTACACATTAAGGATCCCTGTCGGAACCAAAGAAAAGTTTATTGCCAATGTATCGAATGCCCGCAAAGAAAAACTCCTTTACGTAGAATTTTATACCGTTAAAAAGGGAGATACGGTATGGAAGATAGCACAACAGTTTGATGTCCCGAAACAGGCAATTATTGATTTCAATGCGTTAAACAAAAAAGGCTTTATCGTCGCCGGCAAAAAAATATTAATACCCTACAAAAGGTCTGCAGTTATCATAGGGAAAAATGATGAGACCACCCGCACCCGCTTAAGACCTATACTGAAAAGTAACCCAAGCAAAAATTCAATATAAGAAGGACAAATCCTCTTTTTATCTTTCATAAACCTCGGCAAGTATTTCCCCTGCCCCCTTTGCAATAAGACCCTCTGCCAGGTTTATGCCAAGGTGTTCTGCATCATCGGGGTCCCCTTCAATTGAGCCCTTTACTATTCTGTCACCTGATACACTTCCGACAAGACCTTCAATAACCAGTTTGCAGTTGTCAGTTGACACTTTACAGTCTGCTTCTGTCTTCTGCCCGCTGCCTTCTGTATTCTGCCTTATCAGCCGTGCGTGGGCTGCGATGGGAACCTGGCATCCTCCCTCAAGTTTTTTGAGAAAAGACCTCTCAGCACGTACACAGATCGCTGTTTCAACGTGGTTTAAAGGATTAATGAGTTTATGAATATACTCATCATCAATCCTGCATTCTATTCCTACCGCACCCTGTCCTATGGCGGGGAGGGTCATATCAGGGCCAAGAACTTCTGTAATCCTCTCAGGCATCCCGAGTCTCTTCACCCCTGCGGTAGCAACGACTATCGCGTCAAACTGGCCTTCATCAAGTTTTCTTATGCGTGTATCGAGATTTCCTCTCAACTGTATGATTTTAAGGTCAGGGCGTTTGTTCAAAATCTGGCATATCCTCCTGAGACTGCTCGTGCCAACACGGGCACCGTG
Organism: Nitrospirota bacterium; assembly: GCA_030637135.1. Classification (GTDB taxonomy): domain Bacteria; phylum Nitrospirota; class Thermodesulfovibrionia; order UBA6902; family BMS3Bbin08; genus DAOVVO01. The sequence goes on along the minus strand of DAOVVO010000018.1, from coordinate 8,039 downwards.
TGGCAAATCTTTAAAGCCTTGAGCGGTCTGTAATCCCCCCTCTGTTTTCTGCGTTCTTACTATTAATGCATCCCTCGGGTCTTCCCTTTCACATATAACTGCAATATGAAGTTCTGCGGGTAAATCAGCAGGGACATCCTTCATGCTGTGCACTGCCAGATCTGCCTCTCCACGTAACATTGCCTCTTCTATTTCTTTTACAAAAAGCCCTTTCCCGCCCACCTTCGCAAGGGGTACGTCAAGAATTTTATCCCCGGTCGTCTTGATTTTTTTCAGCTCTATATCAATATCCGGATATCTTTTCTCAAGTTCTGTTTTTATCCAGCCCGCCTGCCATAAGGCAAGCTTACTGCCGCGCGTTGCAATAACAACTCTTTTATTTCCGTTTATCATTGCCCTTCTCTCCGTTTTTTTCGGCAGACCCTGTTTTATCAGAAGACGACGTATTCAAATCAAAAATCCTGTTTACAATATCAATAATAATTTCTTTATCTTCCCCCTCAGATTTAAGTGCTGCAGTAGGGAAATGTATGAGTTTGTTAACAAGAGAATTCGTCAGCGCCTCTATGGATTTAATCTCATTTTCTCCAAGGTTATCAAGCTTTTTCAGAGTTTTTTGGAGTTCTTCATTTTTTATGGCATCGGCCTTGTCTCTCAGTGCGATAATAGTAGGCACAGCTGCCAGGGATGCCTGCCATTTCAAAAACGCTTCAACCTCTTCATCAACAATCCTCTCAGCTTTTTCTGCCTCTTTGTTCCTTTCCTGGATATTCGTGCTCACTACTCCCTGAAGGTCATCGATATCATAGAGGTAGACATTGTCTATTTCATTAATAGACGGGTCAATATTTCTCGGCACGGATATATCAATAATAAATACCGGTCTGTTTTTTCTCTGCTTCATTATTTTGTGCATCTGCTCTTTCACAAGTATATAGTTCGGCGCCCCGGTTGAACATATTACAATATCTGTGTGCACCAGTTCCTGTAACCATGCATCAAATTCCACAGCCCTGCCGTTAAACTCCCTCGCGAGTTCCTCTGCTCTTTCAAAGGTACGGTTGGTTACCAGCACATCTTTTACTCCATTGTTGATTAAATGTCGGGCTGCAAGTTCAGCCATTTCCCCTGCACCGATAAGCATGAATGTCTCTGTTGAAAGATCTTCGAATATTTTCTTTGCGAGCTCAACCGCTGCAAAACTTATACTCACCGCGCTCTCACCGATTTTTGTCTCGGTTCTAATTCTCTTTGCAACCGAGATAGACTTTTTCATCAGCTTGTTGAGCAACACGCTGGTCGATTTCTTCTTGAGGGCAAAATCAAATGCATCCTTTAACTGACCGAGAATTTGAGGTTCTCCAAGTACCATGGAGTCAAGGCTTGATGCAACTCTGAATATATGTCTCAGGGCCTTACTGCCGGTATATACATAAAGGGATTTTTCCAGGATGTCTCTGGGAACATTGTGAAAATCTGCTATAAATTGCTTTATATGTTCAGCCCCTGATTCACGAGCACCTGCATTGGCATAAATTTCAACCCTGTTGCATGTTGAAAGAATTATGTTCTCCTTCACTTCCGGAGAATTTTTCAGTATCTCAAGGGCTTCTCCCAGCTTTTTTTCGTCAAAGGCTATTTTTTCCCTGATGTCTATAGTGGCGGTATCGTGGTTCAGCCCAACAATTACGATATTCATACGAACGTGTGCAGTCCTTTAAGAAAAAGAGTGACGCCAAAAAACGTGAAAATAACCAGGATAAACCCTAAAATAGAAAGACCCGCAGCCTTTTTCCCTCTCCAGCCGATAGAAAGTCTGAGATGGAGCACAAGGGCATAGATAATCCATGTTATAAGTGACCATACCTCCTTGGGATCCCACCGCCAATAGGTACCCCAGGCTGTATTTGCCCAGATAACTCCGGTTATGATAGCAAGGGTCAGGAGAGGAAACCCCAGAGAAATGAGCCGGTAGTTTATTTCATCGAGAATCTGCAGGCTCGGTAGTCTTTGAAAGAGAGCACTGGGATGTTTTGACTTCACATTTCGTTCCTGAATGAGGTACATAACACCAACACCGGCAGCCAGCGCAAATGCAGCGTCTCCGATAAAAGCCAATGTCGTATGAATGCCAAACCAGTAACTCTTAAGAACAGGGTTTAAAGAAGGGTTGATTTCCCTCGGGAGGACAGACGATGAAAGCATCAGGATAAGAACAATCGGCATGATAAAAGCACCCAAAAGGTCTATTCTGTATCGTGCCTCGAGTATAAAGAACAAAACTAAGATACACCATGAGAAGAAAGAAGACGCCTCATGGAGACTAGTAATAGGTATATGCCCACCCTCTATATACCTGACAATAATGTTGAGTGTATGGAAAATGAATCCGATTGCTGCAATGACAAAGATTAGCTTAGAAGTGGCTTTCTTGCCTCTAAAGAGCCATATGATCCCAACTACTGTAGCTATGAAATAAAAACTGAGGGCTAATTCGAAAAATAAAACGTTTGTATTAATTGACAATGCATATCCCTTCTATCCATAATTATTAAATTTTTTTTTATTATAACCCAAGGAGAGTGGAGAAAACACACAAAATGCACTCTCATACTCACATGTGAATCTCGCAGCGGGCAGAATTTCTGAGTTAAAAGCAGCCAAGATCGCAGTTTTTTATTTTTATTTTCAAGTCATTTGCCGCTTCGCCAGCTTCCCTGTAGGGAACTCCCAGTTCTTCTGCAATCTTTCTTAAAACAGGACAGGGTATTTTTTTATCGGAAGCCTTTTCTTTAATGCGGGTCTTTAGTAATTCTTTCTTTGACAACGCTGAGAAATTCATTCAGTTCACCTTTTCTCTTCAATAAATCAATCCAGAAAAAATGTACCCCTTCCCGCTCGATTGTCAATGGAGAGGGGATATTGTCCACTTTCCTTTCAGAGTTAATAATTACGATATCTGCCCGTTTGCTGACTTTAAGGGCTGAAGGTTTAATTTCTCCATGTGGCTCTATAATGAATATTATCAGATGGGGATTTAAAAAATCCACAGGACTGTTTCCTTCAACAACGACGCCTTTCATATCCGTCATCCTGCTCATCGCGACATGCAAAAGACTTTCAAGCTCGTGATATGGAGATTGAATCCAGAGTACCCTTTGTGCCCCGGATTCAAGAAATAGTGCCGTGTCTTTACCTTCTTGCTTGAGTATAATGGTATCATCTACAAGAGACGCGTAAAGAGCAGTTTTTGTGAATTTAATCGCTCCAAAACCACAGAGCTCTTTAAGCAGAATCGAACACAGGGTCGTTTTCCCGATCCCGCTGTGAGCGCCGGTTACAGTAATAATCTTGAAGGAGTTTATAGTGGACATAATGATATTGTAACAAAAGTTATGAGATTGTCTTCTGACAGGATATCGTGTACATTACAAAGTCACTGGATTCTTCATCACGTCATAAGGCTCATTGATCAGTTTACCCCGTTAGAGATACAATCTCTAACGGGGTAAACGATTTTAGAGCGCAGTTTCTTAACATTGCAAAAAGAGTGGAAATTGTTGACATAATAAACAAAATCACCTTGAGAAAATTCAACGTGTAGTCCTCTTAAATGTGATAAGATAAGGAGCACATATGCTTGATGGTGCATGGCAGATCGCAAGGGTATCTGGAATCCCTATCAGGGTCCATTTTTCATGGTTTTTAGTATTCGGTCTCATAACGTGGGCCTTGGCAACACAGTATTTCCCACAGGTGGCACCCGAACTCCCCCAGGCAACCAACTGGCTGAGGGGCGCACTCGCAGCCCTCTTGTTATTTCTCTCCGTAATAATCCATGAGTTGTCTCATTCATTCATCGCAAAAAGATACAAAATACCGATAACCAGTATTACGCTTTTTATTTTCGGCGGTGTTGCTCAAATGAAAAAAGAACCATCAAGCCCAAAGGCTGAATTGAACATGGCACTCGCGGGTCCCTTCTCAAGCTATATCCTCGGCTTAATTTTCTTCATATTTTACAGATTAGCAGGTGATTACCAGGGAATAAAAGCCATAGCGAATTATCTTTTTCAGATTAACATTATTCTCGGAACATTCAACCTCTTCCCAGGATTTCCCATGGATGGGGGACGTGTTTTAAGGGCTGTACTCTGGGAAAGATCAGGCAATTACCTCTATGCAACAAAAAAGGCTTCAAAAACAGGGCAGGTTATTGCTCTATTTTTTATTTTTCTGGGATTTATCTCCCTCTTTACCGGTTATCTGGGCAGTGTCTGGTTTCTCCTCATAGGGTGGTTTTTATTCACAGCAGCACAGTCAAGTTACCGACAGGCAACCACCAGGGACATTTTATCAGATGTTAAGGTCAAAGACGTTATGGCACATGAGGTCATTACCGTACATTCAGACATGAACCTTTCTGAGCTTGTTGACAATTATTTTTTAAGATACGGTTTTGGCGGATTCCCTGTGTTAGAGGGCGAACGCCTCCTCGGCATCATAAGCCTTAAAGAGATAAAAGGAATTCCCAAAAATAAACGGTTTTATACAAGTGCCAAAGATGTTATGCAAACATTTGATAAGTCTTTCGCAGTATCAGAGGATAATGATGTATCAATGATTCTTGAAAAAATGATTCAAGAGGATAAAGGAAGATTTCTGGTAATAAAGAACGATAGACTGGTCGGAATAATAACACGCTCAGGCATAGCAAATTACCTCAAAATTAAAGGAGAATTAAAGAGCTAAGATACGGTGGTCCATAAAACCCCAAAGAGCTTTTTTTATGCATAATCAATTCTTTAAATTCTGGAACCACATACCCGAACATATCAACCCTGTTATTGTTCAAATTGGACAATTCCAGGTGCGCTATTACGGCTTAATGTATGTGATTGCTTTTTCAGCATTATACATACTCGTTATGTATAGGGTTAAAAATGAAACGTATGAATATTCAAAAAACGTTATTCAAAACTTTTTTGTATGGGCAATTCTGGGCTTAATGGTTGGGGCACGATTAGGCTATGTGGTATTTTACAATTTAAAATACTATAGTGCCCATCCGTTAGAAATAATCCTCCCTTTTAGCTTCGTAAACGGATTTCATTATACAGGGATTACCGGAATGTCGTACCATGGCGGACTCATTGGAGTTTTATTAGCAAGTATCTTTTTTTGTTACAAAAACAAAATTAATTTCTGGCACCTCTCAGACCTCTTCATTCCCGCAATTCCATTAGGATATACCTTTGGCAGGATTGGCAATTTTATTAACGGAGAACTGTATGGCCGTATAACAACAACGCGCTGGGGTATGTATTTCCCTTCAGACCCAACTGGTCAACTCAGACACCCCTCACAGCTTTACGAAGCTTTTTTCGAGGGGGTGTTTCTCTTTCTCATCCTCTGGAGCGTGCGAAAGAAGGAGACGTTCAATGGTTTTTTCCTCGCCCTCTATGTGATAGGCTATGGGCTGGTCAGATTTTTCATTGAATTTATACGCCAGCCTGACCCTCACCTTGGATTTATACTTGGACCCCTCACCACGGGACAAATCCTCTGCCTCACCATGATAGCTGGTGGAGTAGTAATTATTTTCATCAGAAAGAAGTCACGCTATTCCCAAATAAACCAACAATAAATTACGTATATCAATACGTATGATTTAAATCATTGTTTTGTCATGGAAAAACAATTACAAAGTAAATAGTATCTCACATGTTTTTTTTAAACTTTTTTGAGAGAGCGCCCGGTAAAAAAACAACGGATAGAAAAAATACATAAGGAGGTAATACCATGGTACAGGATCCGGTATGCCATATGAATGTTGATGAGAATAAGCCTGCAGCCACAAGCTCACATAAAGGAAAAACATATTGTTTCTGTGCGGTTAGCTGTAAGGAGAGGTTTGACAAAGAGCCTGAGAAATATGTTGAAGAGACAGGTACACACGGAAAAGGCTGTTGCTCTTAAAACACCGAACATTAAAATCATATGAAAGGAGGTCAGTATAATGAAGAAATGAGTAGTTATCATATCAACTTTGATTTTAGGTTTACTATTTACTTATAGCCTTGCCCAGATGCATGGAGGCATGATGGGCAGCCAGGGTCAGCAGCAGACTGGCAAAGTACCGTATTACCCCTGCCCTCACATGATGGGCGGCGGTATGATGGGCTATGGTATGGTGCCAGGAATGATGCACGGAATGGGAATGATGGGACAAGGTATGATGGGAGGAATGATGTGCCCATGTATGATGGGCGGCGGTATGATGGGCTACGGTATGGGACAAGGCATGATGGGTTATTGTAATAAAGAAGAATTCAACAAATTTCTTGACGAGACCATTGATTCAAGAAAAGAACTTCACAACAAGAGATTTGAATATTCTGAAGCCCTCCGTAACCCAAAAACAAAACCCGAGACCATCACAAACTATGAGAACGAGATTCATGAACTGCAGAAGAAGATATATGAAAAGTCCCCACAATAACCAATTCTATCATGAGCAGAAAAAATGTGGCTGAGGGACACCTGAGCTTCTCAGCCACTACACCTCAGCCCTTCTTTTAAAACCTCTCCACGGCGAAACCGTAATACCATTAACTGTTATGACACGAAAATATTGTTGGATTCTTATTGCCGAGATGTTAGAATTGAATGAAAAAATAGAGGGATATGTTCAGGTTTAGAAAAAAAGAGATAAAACGCCTCAGGACAATTGTAGGGGCAATGGTAAAGTATGGCTTTGAATCCATTGTCAACAGACTTCACCTGAGGACAAAAATCCCTTTAATGGAACGCATTCTCAAAAAATGGAAAGGGTTAACTCCCGAAATATCACCAGCCGAAAGCCTCCGAAGGATGTTTGAAGAGCTCGGCACCACATTTATAAAATTAGGACAGGTCCTTAGTTTAAGAAAAGATATCCTTCCCGGTACTTTTATCACTGAACTGGAAAGACTTCAGGAAAACGTTGAACCCATATCTCTGGAGGCGGTGAAAGCACAGATAGTAAAAGAACTGGGGAAATCATCAGAAGAATTATTTGCATTTTTTGAAGAAAAACCCCTGGCAGCAGCCTCAATCGCCCAGGTGCACAGTGCACAGCTCTTTGACGGAAGAGCTGTTGTTGTGAAAATCCAGAGACCTGAAATTGAAGAGATAATCAGGACAGACCTCAACCTGTTGGGACATATAGCAAGACTCCTGGATAAATATATCCCGGAGAGCAGACTCTACGATCCGAAAAGCCAGATAGAAGAACTAAAAAAAACCATCTTAAAAGAACTCGATTTTGAGACAGAAATGAGACATGCGCAGAGGTTCAGAGAAAATTTTATTGATAGTAAAGACGTCTTTGTTCCCATGGTTTTGAATAATCTTTCGACGAAGCGTGTGCTCACGATAGAAATGAGTGAGGGCAGAAAAATAACGGAGCTTTTTCAGGAGGAGGCAGAACTTAAAAAAGATGTTGCCAGAAGACTTGTTGAATCTTATTTAAAACAGGTTTTTATAGATGGATTTTTCCATGCTGACCCGCATCCCGGCAATATCCTGATTCTTGAAGACGGGAAACTCTGTTTTCATGACTTTGGCATGATGGGATATTTAAGTCCAGATATGCGGGAAAACCTGGCAGACTGGCTTCTTGCTTTTATTGACAAGAATTTTGATGCGATTGCAGACATATATTTAAAAATAGGAATTACCGGTGAAGATTTTAACCGCTCTGCATTTAAAAGAGACCTGGGGAATTTTATCGAGGAATACTATAACCTCTCTTTGAAGGAATTTTCTTTTGCCTCAATCCTTGAGAGGTCAATACGTATCGGCAAGGCACACGGCATCAGAGTTCCGTCAGACCTTCTCTTACTGGGGAAAGCATTTATGACTGTGGAATCTGTGGTGAGAGATTTAGACCCTGACTTTAATTTTGTGGAAATCTTAAAACCCTATGCACAAACCATGATGAGAACTAAACTGTCTCCATCAACTATGGCAAAAGAAGGAATGAAGTTTTTGTTTGA
>DAOVVO010000003.1 GCA_030637135.1 Nitrospirota bacterium | reverse complement strand
GCGCAAAGTGTCACGGAGCACAATCACCTGTACATATGGAGTTTTCAAAAGATATCAAACAGTACAAAAAGAAGATGAAGGGCCCCAGAATAGACAGTTACACGCACCTTGTTTCTTTTATAGTATGGCCGGACACTGGCTCCTTAACGAGAGCGCTTGATGACGGCAAGAATACGGGAAACAGCACGCCAGGAAACATGTATAAGCACCTTGGCAAGACAGAGGAAGAAAGGCAAAGAAACCTTTGGCTCTTCAAAAACTGGTTTGGTAACTGGACATTAAAAAAATGGGATGACATAAAGAAAGAAGAAATAAACAAGATGAAACTCTTTTATTAAACGTTATAAGAGAAAGTGGCAATGAAAACAAACAAAAAACTTTTGTGGGCTATAACAGTTCTCATTATACTGCTTGGAGGCATATATGGAGGGCTGAAAGAATGGACAGGGGCATCGTCAGGCATTGCTGATATCAACAGTGAACCAGTGAATATAACTATTTCAGATTTAATGGCCTCGATGAATATGTACGGACTCAAAGAACCTCAAAGTCCGCCGGATTTTAACCTGTTATCACTGGATGGAGAAAAAGTTCAGCTTATCTCTCATCGTGGAAACGTTGTGCTTCTGAGCTTCTGGGCTACGTGGTGAACATGGTGCAAGAAGGAGTTGCCTTCTCTGGAAAACCTGCATCAACATTTTAAAAATGCTCCTTTTATACTTATGGCTGTAAATGTTGGAGAAAAAAGAGACATTGTTCAGAAGTTTATAAACACACATGGCTACTCATTCCTCAATATACTTGATGAAGACAGTCAGGTAAGCGCTCGGTATGGCGTCCGATCACACCCCATTAAATTTTTAATAAATAGGAATGGCGATTTAATCGGAGTTGCACAGGGCTACAGAGAATGGGATACAGATGAGATGAAATCATTGATTAGATCGTTAATCACTTCAAGAGGATAATTGAATCGTGTTGAAAAGAGCCTCTCATAAAGACTTACATTAAAATAATATATATGGATACAGAATTCTTCTGTTATACCTTATTGTGTGCATAGCTATTTCTGTGTCTTCCTCTTATATATGTCATCAAATCTCACGATATCGTCTTCTTCAAGATAATCGCCGTTTTGTACTTCTATAATTTGCAATGGTATCATGCCGGGGTTTTCAAGGCGGTGTTTCGTGGACATGGGGATATACGTGCTTTCATTCGGGTGAACATCATAAACCCTGTCTCCGTTTGTTACTTTCGCCGTTCCTGCCACAACAATCCAGTGTTCACTGCGGTGATGGTGCATTTGATGACTGAGTTTTGCCCCTGGTTTTACCTCTATTTTCTTTATCTTAAACCTATCCCCCAGCTCCAGTATCGTATACGATCCCCACGGTCTTAACATCGTTCTATGGGTTGAGTATTCGCGTGCACCACGTTTTTTCAGAATATCGACAATCTTTCTTACTTCTTGAGCCTTATCTCTGCGGCAGATAAGCGTTGCATCAGGTGTATCAACAACAATCATACCTTCAAGTCCTACCGCTGCAATAAGTCTTTCCCCTCCGTAAAGGATAGAATTTTTATTCTGAATGGATATAAGGTTGCCTTTTTTAACGTTCTTGTCTCCATCAACAGGGAGTACATGGTCAAGGGCATTCCAGCTCCCCACATCGCTCCACCCCATATCTACAGGGACGAGCGCCACTCTGTGAGCTTTTTCAAGGATACCGTAATCAATTGACTCAGATTTCAGTTTTGAAAATACAGTCTTTACGACTTCCTGGACTCTTTCTGTTCCCATGGCTTTATCAATCTTAACGAGACCTTCATACAGTTTTGGCATATGTTTCTTCATCGCCCTGAGAATTGTATCTGCCTGCCAGATAAAAATACCGCTATTCCAGTAGTAATTCTCGGCTTGAAGATATTTTAGTGCACGCTCTCTGTCAGGCTTTTCTTTAAATTCTTTGACGTGATAAACCCCTTGCTTTATTTTGTCTCCGCAATGTATGTATCCATATCCTGTCTCGGGTTTATCGGGTTTTATCCCAATCGTCACGAGAAAGCCATCTCCGGAGGCCTGTGCACCGAGAAGGACAGCGCTATGGAATTTCCTGTTGTTTTTAATGACATGGTCAGAGGGCAGAACAACCATTACAGCTTTAGGGTCAATCCGCCTGAGGTAAACAGCAGCGAGCCCTATAGCCGGTGCGGTATTTTTTGCCTCAGGCTCAATGATAAACTGTTTGTCCCACGATAATCCCGTCATGGAGAGAAGCTGCAAATTAATGGATTCAACCTGACCGGAGTTTGTTACAATGTAAGTGCGCTTAAATGAAACTACGGGACTCATCCTGGACACCGTAGCCTGTATTAATGTCTTCTTATGACTCCCTATATGTAAAAGCTGTTTCGGAGTCTCCAGTCTGCTCAGGGGCCAGAACCGTGTGCCTGACCCGCCAGCAATGATAACGCTAAAAAGGTTATTAGACCTCTGGTGTTTTTTGGTAGGTTTTCTATTGCTTACTTTTTTCGTCATTATTAAAATTTTATTCTAAGTTATATTTTTTACTCAAATGATATTTTGTTATTAAATCGTAGAGTGTCGGCCTGCTTATTCCTAATTCCCTTGCAGCATGTTTTATATTGCCTCCATGTTTTTCAAGAGCTGCCTCTATAAGATTTATCTCAAGTCTCTTACGGGCTTCTTTCAGAGGGATACTTTCATCCTGCTTCTTCATGTTTGCAACAGGTGGCTCCTTTGCAAGTCCGAGCTCATGGGGCTCTATAAAACTGTTGTCTGACATAATGATAGCCCTCTGGATCTTATTTTCAAGCTCTCTTACATTGCCAGGCCAGAGATAATTTTCTATAGCGTGAAGAGCTGATGGGCTAAGGCTAATGATCTTTTTCCGAAATGCTGCTTTATATCGTTCTAAAAAAGCATTTGCAATAAGTCTCACATCCTCTCCTCTTTCCCTGAGGGGAGGGAGATTCACAGTAATAACGCTCAGTCTGTAAAAAAGATCTTCCCTGAATTTACCTTGTTTAATTGCTTCTTGCAGGTCAAGGTTAGTTGCAGCAACAATCCTTACATCTATTTCAATATCAGTATGTCCACCAACCCGCTGAATTTTTTTGTCCTGTAGAAATCTTAATAATTTTGCCTGGAGCAGGGGAGATAATTCACTAATTTCATCGAGGAGAAGTGTCCCTTTATCTGAAAATTCAACTTTACCTTTTTTCAATGTGTATGCGCCTGTAAATGCCCCCCTCTCATAGCCGAAAAGTTCTGATTCGAGAAGAGTTTCTGGAATTGCTCCACAATTAATAGCGATAAAAGGACCTTTATCCCGTGAACTCCTTTCATGTATTGCTTTTGCGACTAACTCTTTTCCTGTTCCGCTTTCGCCCGTAATGAGAACAGCAGCATCTATTGTGGATATTTTTTTAATGGTATCAAAAACCCTCATCATTTCAGGACTTTGTCCTATCATTCCAGCAAAACCGATATCTTTTTCCAGAATCATGTGTAAACTGCGATTTTCATTTTCGATTTCCGAGAGGTAAAAAGCTCTCTTTATAGTCACTTTTATTTCTTCCATTTTGATAGGCTTAAGATAGTAATCATACGCTCCAAGCTGAATAGCTTTCAGTGCATTCTCCCTGTCATTATTGCCCGTTATTACAATTACCTTCGTGCTGGGATTTTTCTCCATTATTTCCTTCAGGCAAGCAAATCCCTCTTTTGTCCCGTCTTTATCAGGTGGTATCCCGAGGTCAAGAGTTACAACTTTAGGTGAATTTTTTTCAAATAATTTAAGAGCAGATTTCTTATCTTTAGCCTGTAAAACCACCAGCTCTTTTAAAAGCCCCCATTTCATCTGGTTCTGAATGTCAGGATTGTCCTCGATTAGGAGTATCTTATCCATAACAAGTTTACTCTCTTGTTTTTATTCCACATTTTTATTTATATAGTAAGTTATTTCATACCCATCAAGTTCTAAAAAAATATTTTAAATAGTAACATTTTAAAAAGATATTATACAGATTGATTGTATTTCTTTCATTGTTGTTATGTGAAATTATTTTAATGCAAGGGCAATCAAATCCGCTACGTTCATCTTCGGAGCGTTGTTGATTATAGAAAAGAGCCCCAAAGCGAGCGATAGCAAAACAATAAAAAATCAGCTACATTTTTCTCTTCTTTATATAATTTAACAATCCACCATTAAGAATTATTTCTTTCTGCCTTTTTGTCAGGGAATGTTCTGCCTTATAATTTTTACCTGTTTTCGTATCCGTGAATGTAATGTACAAATATTCTTGTATTTCTTTAACAATGTGAGGGAATTCTATTACGCTGTCCTGTTCAAGGATATTATAGACATCCGGTAATATCGTTAACGGGAGTATTCCGAAGTTTATAAGGTTATCCCTGTGGATCCGTGCAAATGATTTTGCAAATATAACCTTGATACCCAGATACATAGGAGCGAGTGCCGCATGTTCTCTGCTCGAACCCTGGCCATAGTTTAAACCTCCGACGACAATACCGCCGCCTGCGGTCTTTGCCCTTTCTGAAAATCCTGCATCAATCCTTGAGAAAACATGCTCAGATATGGCAGGGATATTAGACCTGAGAGAAAGAATTTGAGCTCCGGCAGGCATTATATCATCGGTTGTTATATTGTCTTCAACCTTTAGAATTATTTTCGCTTTAAAGGATTTCTCTAGTCCCTCTTTGAGGGGAAGGGGTTTTATATTAGGTCCCCTTTCAACAATAACCTTTTCAGGTTCTCTTGAAGGCGGAATAATCATGGAATCATCTACGATGTACCGCTCGGGAAGCTTAATCGTTATCTTCCTCTTGAGGAAATCCCTTGGATCGGTAATCACCCCGGTAACAGCTGAAACAGCTGCCGTAGCAGGACTGCACAGATAAATCTGATCGTTCGGTGTTCCGCTCCTACCGGGAAAATTCCTGTTAAACGTCCTGAGAGAAACCGCACCGGTTGACGGAGCCTGCCCCATGCCTATACAGGGACCGCATGCACATTCAAGTATCCGTGCACCTGCATCTATGAGATCTTTGAGCGCCCCGTTTTCTGAAATCATTAAAAGTGTCTGTCTAGAACCAGGACTCATTGAGAGACTCACGTCTGGATGGATTTTTCTGCCTTTCAGTATCCTCGCAGCAAGCATAATATCCATAAAAGACGAATTGACACAACTTCCAATACATACCTGTTTTACCGGCGTTCCGCCAACTTCTCTTACTTGTACCACCTTATCCGGGCTTGAGGGGACTGCTATTAAGGGTTCTAACGTATGGAGTGCAATACGGATTTCCTCATCATATGATGCATCCGGGTCAGGAACAAGTGGTATCCAGTCTGCTTCTCTTTGCTGTGCCTTTAAAAAAGCGCGTGTTTGTTTATCAGATGGAAAGAGAGAAGTGGTGGCACCACATTCAGCTCCCATATTGGTTATTGTTGCCCTCTCAGGGAGCGTAAGATTCTTTATTCCTTCTCCTGTATATTCTAATATTTTCCCCACCCCTCCCTTTACGGTCAGCTTTCTTAAAACCTCTAGAATAATATCTTTAGCTGTAATAAATGGTTTACACTCCCCCTGTATTTCAATTCGGGTTGCGCCGGGCATCACTGCCCAGAATGGTTCCCCTGCCATTGCCATGGCTACATTTAATCCACCTGCGCCTATAGCAAGCATACCCATAGCACCTGCATTTGGCGTATGGCTATCTGAGCCAAGAAGTGTCTGCCCCGGTTTTGCATATCTTTCCAGATGAACTTGATGACAGATACCATTGCCGGGCTTTGAAAAATAAATTCCGTACTTGCCAGCTATCGTTTGAAGGAACCTGTGGTCATCGGTGTTTTCAAAACATGTCTGGAGTGTATTATGGTCAACGTAGCTTACTGAAAGTTTTGTCTTTACTCTGGGTATTCCTATGGCTTCAAATTCAAGGTACGTTAAGGTACCGGTAGCATCCTGTGTAAGGGTTTGGTCAATAGATAGTGCAATCTCCTCGCCATGCTTCATACTCCCTGAGACAAGATGATAAGATATTAATTTCTGTGCTAAATTCATTCAAGACCCAATTAAAGCTCTCCGTAGCACGTTGATGCGTCGATGCAATTCGTACCGTGATTCATTCCCGAGCTACAGGGAACCTGACTGCCCTGCCTAACGTCACCTGTCTGCTCTATGAGTCGTAGACCGATAGGTAGAGGCAGGCCTTGCCTACCGGCAGGCAGGCGTCAGGCACGTTATGTTCGGTATTTCATTATTAAGATGTATAAATTAATCTACCCCATAACCAGCTTATGTAAACCCCGTTAGAGATAAATTTCTAACGGGATGAACTTTCTCTAACGGGGTAAACGACCACATTGAATAACTTTTAATGCGTTATGTAGAGAACATCCGCTGTAGCCACGGAACAATAACTCTTATAATATCATTGTAAAAAACAAAAGCTATCAACAGAAGAAGAAGAGCCATACCGGCCCTCGTCATTATGCTCATAGTTTTTTCACTTAACGGTCTGCCCTTTAACACCTCAATAGTCATAAACAGTAAATGTCCTCCATCAAGCACAGGAATCGGTAAAAGGTTAAGAATAACAAGGTTAATACTGATGATTGCAACAAAGTTAAAGTACGTAAATAGCCCTGCAGAAGCAGCCTTGGCAGCAGAATCAACAATTAATATAGGACCACCTATCTGTTTTGCTGATATCGCACCGGTGAGAATCTTTCCCACGACTTTCAGGGTCAGGACACTCCATTCATAAACTGCTTCCATGCCCTTTAAAGTCGCCTGTAATATACCGCTGCTTTGTATTAAATGTACATTTAATTTTTTAGAAATCCCGATTCTCCCTATGATTAATTCTCTGCCTTCGTCATCCTTAATCTTTGTAGGCTCTGGAGTGACCTTAATGTGAATTAACTGTTCTCCTCTTTTTATCTCGAGCTTCAGCTCTTTTCCAGGATTCTTCGAAAGAATGGATGCCATTTCGACCCAGTCGCTCACAGAAGTTCCGTTAATGGAAAGAATTATATCGTCTTTCTTCAGCCCTGCCTTCATCGCGGGAGAATCCTCTACAATATTTTCAATAGCAGTTGTTATGCTGTCCAAATCCGGTATTGCTATAGGAAGGTTTATACTGAGAAAAACGACAAATATAGCATAGGCCAGGAAAAGATTAAAAAATGGCCCTGCGATAACAATCGCTGCCCTCTTCCACACAGGTTGGTAATGAAAAGCTCTGGGTTTGTCTTCCTCGTTCAGTACTTCATTCGGGTCTTCTCCGAGAGGTTTTACATAACCACCGAGTGGGAGTGCAGAGATTAAATACTCGGTCTCACCGATCTTTTTACCAATGAGTCGTGGACCAAAACCGAGAGAAAATTTCAATACCTTTACCCCCACCAACTTCGCAAGAATAAAATGGCCAAATTCATGAAAGAAAATTAATATACCAAAAAGAACTACTGCCCAAAGGATTGACATACGTTAATCTCTCCGTTCATTTATTAAATCCTCCGACTTCTTTCGTGCCCAGTTTGATGCCTCTATAACATCTCCAATGGTTTTGCAATCTGAGATTTTGTGTTGAGACATCGTGTTCAGCACTACATCAGGGATCTCGGTAAAAAGTATCCTCTTATTTAAAAAAGCCTCTACAGCAACTTCGTTCGCTGCATTTAATACACTCGGCATTGTTCCACCGGTATTCAGTGCATTATAGCTTAAACCAAGGCATCTGTATTTTTTCCAATCTGTCTCCTCGAACGTAAGCATTCTAATCTTTGAAAAATCGAGAGGGGGCAAAACATCTCCAAACCTGTCAGGGTAAGAGAGCGCATAGCTTATTGGACCCTTCATATCCGGCACTGACAGTTGCGCTAATATACTTCCATCAATGAATTCAACCATAGAATGTACTATGCTCTGAGGATGAAGAACAACACTTATCTTCTCTGCCGGCAGCCCGAAAAGCCAGTGTGCCTCAATGACCTCCAGTCCTTTATTCATCAGTGTTGCTGAGTCAATTGTTATTTTTTTCCCCATCAGCCAGTTAGGATGCTTGAGGGCTTCTTCAGGTGTTACCTTTTCAAGTTCTGATAGGTCTTTTCTCAGGAAAGCACCTCCTGATGCGGTTAGTATTATTTTTTGAACCTCATGCCCCTTCCTTCCGTTCAGACATTGAAAGATCGCACTATGTTCACTGTCAACGGGAATGACGCTAATCCCTTTCCTTGATGCCTCAGCCATAATTATTGAACCAGCCATTACAAGGGTCTCCTTTGAAGCAAGGGCTATATCTTTTCCGGCACGTATCGCTGCATACGTTGGCATAAGGGCTGCAGAGCCAACGATGGCTGAAACCACCATATCCACATGTGTAATGGTCGCAATCTCTTCAAGTCCTTTATCTCCGGTTAAAATCTCAACCGGAAGATTTTTCTTTTTGAGTTCTCTTCCTGCAGCCTCATCAGAGACGGCAATAACCTCAGGTTTAAAGGCATGTACCTGGGATTCGAGGAGACCTATATTGTCTTTTGCAGCCAGACCGACAACGTTAAACCGGTCAGGAAAGCAGCGAACAACTTCGAGCGTGGCTCTCCCTATGGAACCGGTAGAGCCTAATACAGAAATATTTTTCAAAGATACCTCAAAACAA
This sequence comes from Nitrospirota bacterium, assembly GCA_030637135.1. Taxonomy (GTDB): domain Bacteria; phylum Nitrospirota; class Thermodesulfovibrionia; order UBA6902; family BMS3Bbin08; genus DAOVVO01. The sequence continues at coordinate 21,867 of DAOVVO010000003.1, read as the reverse complement.
AAAAGAGCACCGGTGCAGCTACAAGAAGACCGTCAATTTTATCAAGTATGCCGCCATGTCCAGTAATAAGACCGCTTGAATCTTTAACACCAGCATCCCGTTTAAACATAGATTCTATTAAATCTCCTAATACTGCTGCTATACCGAGTACAGCACCTATTATGATCGATTTCATTACTGAAATATCATGGATATTAAAAATAATCTTCATAATGAATGCCCCGGCGGAACCTCCAAGTATACTCCCTAAAAAACCTTCAAATGTTTTATTCGGACTTACAGCAGGATACAGCTTGTTCTTTCCCAGGTACGTACCAATGTAATAAGCTGCACTATCTGCCATCCATACAGAAGTATAAAGAAGGAGAATATAGTGCACGCCCAAAACATCATCTCTTAAAAACCACTGAAAGCTCAGAAAACCGGAAATATAAAAAAACCCGACCCCGAGAGGACCGATATCTGACATGCTTCCTGAAGGTGTTTTGGCAGCTATTAACCTTAAGAGCAACAGGAAAAAAAGACTGACAAATATACTGTCGAGAAAATATGCCGGATGACGGCATGCTACATAGAATAAGATACCCCCTATGAAAATGCCGGGCACAGAGTACATCCGAGGAACCCTGTACATACTATAAAATTCACGCATAGAGAGCATGCTCACTATGACAAGCAATGCTAAAAAATAAGGAAAATGGGGTAAGAAATAAATGTAAGCAATTAAAATAGGCAATACAATCGATGCAACGATAAGCCTTTGCGATCTCACGTAACCTGCTCCTCTCTTCTGTAACCGTTGGTAAACCCCGTTAGAAGACCTGTCTGCTCTATGAGTCGTAGACCGACAGGCAGGCCTTCGCCATTCTAAACGTACCTGACGCCTGCCTGCCGTTAGGCATGGCAGTCAGGCGGTAATGCTCACATGGGGCATTCGACCCTAAGTTCGCTTTAAAAGAAATTCATCCTTATCCCCGCTGCAAGAAGCGGGGCTTTCTCACGGGGTAAACTGAAAAAACGAAAATATTGTATGAACCTTCTTATATTTTTAAAAATATCTCTTATTTGGAGCTGTAAATTCTTGGCAGTGCCCCGAATCTTCGTTCCCTCTTTTGGAATTCCGTTATCGCAGAAACAAACTCTTCTCTCGTAAAGTCAGGCCACATGGTTTCTGTAAAATACAATTCCGAATACGCCGCCTGCCAGAGCAAAAAATTACTGAGTCGCATTTCTCCGCTTGTTCGAATTATTAAGTCAGGATTTGGAACTCCTGTGGTATACAAATAATTTTCAAACGTTTTTTCATTAATGTCTTCTGGTTTTACCCCGTTTTTTAACATACCATGTATAGCATTGAGAATTTCTTCCCTGCCGCTGTAGCTGAGTGCGCTTGTGAGTAACAGTCCTGTATTGCTTTTGGTCATCGATTCAAATTTCTCAAGGAGCTCTTGAATTGTCTTCGGCAATCTCTGAAGATCCCCTATGGCCCTGAACACTATGTTGTCATCTGCCAACTTTTTCATCTCTCTCCTTAGATAACTATCCAGAAGACCCATAAGTGCATTCACCTCAGCCCTCGGTCTCTGCCAATTCTCCATTGAAAAGACATAAAGGGTAAGGGCTTCAAGGTTTAACTCTATGGAAGCTTTAATAATATCCCCTACTCTCTTGGTTCCTTCCTTGTGTCCTTCAATTCTTGAAAACCCTTTTGCCTTAGCCCACCGTCCATTTCCATCCATAATTATTGCGACGTGTTTGATTTTCATTTGCCTCTCAAAGAGTAATAGTAAAGTATACTTTTTCTTTTGAAATTTCCTGAAAGAGTCTTTGACAAATATCCAAAGAAATTTAATCTGGTCAATATCAATAAATTTTTTCCCTCAACCCAATAATCTGTAACTGTACCTTTAATTTCACTCAAAATCAACGTCTCATCCATCATTCCGCCATCCCACCAAAAAGAATAAACTTCAGCTCTCTTAGTGCCTAAACCAGGCACATTGGATAGATAAGGAACTTTTTTTATGACGATAACCTCCTGCCCCCGTTCTGTGATAACCGTAACTAAACGTCCTTTCATAAACCACTTTTTTTTATTATGTGTAGCTGAGGGCAGGCTGTCTGAAAATGAAAATGTCCTGTAAGCTTCTGTATCAAACTTGACATAAGAGCCTTTACTCCTCCATTGCAACACATCATCTCTATAAAGATTTAAATATCCATTGTCGTCAAAAGCAATAATACTTACATTTCCGTTATTCTGCCAATCAACATACGTAAAGCCGAAAATATCTACTCCTTTGGGTAGCTTAAGAGGTGAAGCAGTTTGATAATGTCCATTTTTCCATATAACGCTGTAAACAGACCCTGTAAAGGCTTTATTTGGTGAAAAAGCCTGCATAAGCACGTTCTCGCCTATAACTCTATAGGCATAAGGAGATTTTTCCCATATTTTTTTATATCCCCCTGTAGGATCATATTCAAGGACAAAAGAGTTCATTACACGTTCGTTTCTCAGAGACGTAACAAATATTTCTGCCCTGCCGTTTTTGTTAAGGTCAAATACTTCAACGGAAAGGTGTTCATTAACTTTGCTCTCTTTCAAGAACCAAGTCTCTCGGGGTTCATTCTTATAGCTGTAAACCCGTATATTAATGCCGTCACTCACAACCAACTCTTTCTCACCATTGCCATCAACATCTCCCATTGCAAAAAATTTTCCGGTTGCAAGTTCATAATTTCCCCACGGGACTCCTTCAGTAGAAATTATGGGGATAAGTTTATCTTGTGATGCAAATTCCTGAATGTGACTTGTTTCAACAATGTTCTCTATTTCTGCAAATAGGGCAGCATCCTCAGACCAGAAAAGTTTTGCATTCATAAACATGCCTTCACTCCTTACCGGTGTTGAAAAAAGCAGCACTGCCTCAGCACCAAGGTCTGTTGCAAGTTTAGACAGTTCTTTTGGGTCATAGGTTTTCGTATACGATTCTACTAACTCAAACCGATCTGAATCTTTCAAAGAATCGTAAAATGCTTCTGAAAGCTCCCATCCTGTTTTTTTATCCTGGAAAAAAGCAAGTTTGATACGTGATGACGTAATTCTAACGATGTCGCCAATCTCTGGATGGCCCGAAACAATCCTGCATATGTATGCTTCTTTATCTGCCTCTTCAATCTCAACACTTCCTATTAAATTCTCTGTTATACTAATAGGTTCTTCTGTAACAGGATGATAAAACGGCTTGCCTTTCCTGAATACAGAAAACCGCGTGCCTTTATTAAATTTTTTATCGCTTTGAACCTTTATGATTACGGTATCTTTCTCAATCCCTGCAATGAGACCGTTTGCAGGATAAAAATAAGACAATACTGAATCTCTGAGTGCAAAAACGGAATTATACTTATCTGCTGGACTTGCAACCGTGTTGGTTTTCAGCTCCTGTCCGATAGAATGATTACTGTTTAGCAGTATATATATGCTTGTTACGGTTATCCAAAAAAATATCAGATAAAATCTAACACGAGTAATCATATTAAATTAACTTCCTATCACGATGAATCCATATAGTATAACTTATTTTTCTGTTTTATTTTAAGGACAACTCAAAATTTTAAGTACCTGGTAATCTACTGTTTTTTTTAAGACAGGATGTTTGTTTTTTAAAAAATTTTGGAAGTGAGTCAAATATTTTTTAAACTAACACTTTTATTTCAGGTTACTGTGAAGGAATCCTTGGAGCTGCGCCAAAAAGATATTTAAAATCTTCATCCTCAAATTTTAGACCGCCGCCAATAAATATTCCCCTCCTGCTATCATTCAGGAGATTGTCCATACCAGCGCCTACAAAGAAGTATTTAAAAAACGTATAATCAAAGCCTATTTTCATGTGGGCCTTTTCAGCCCGTGCTTCATCAGCACTAAAATCCCACGCATCAAATCTCAGTTTAGCCTTATCATCAAACAGGAAGTAATCAACCCCAACTCCAAAGGTATTTTCAAGCATGCCAATCCTTACGGCTAAATCCGCAAAACGTTTAGCAAACTGAACGGTAAATTCAATCTTTCTTTCGATCTTTTCTTCTCTCGTGGTAACCCCGTTAATATTTCTATCTATTATTTCGGTTGATCCGAAAGGGTCTGTGACAATACCGAGTATATAAGATTTATCCTTACTTGGCTGTAAGGTTAAGTTAAAATACCCCTTCCAATCGCCTTCTGTTGTCAAATACTCTGAGCTAAAGTCAAAAAAAGTCCTCGTTTTATTAACAACTTCGAATGTCTTACTCGCCCCTTCTGCCACACTGCTCAGCGATTCATAAAGCTCTTCATCCTTATAAAGTTTGCCTATTGTTCCTTCCCCCTTCTCTATTTTCTTTGCAATATTACCAGCTGATTTTGATGCCACTTTAATATTTTCCATGCTCTCTTTGAACGCACCTCTGTTTTCTTCAACAAGCTCTCTCAAATCTTTGGCTAGCTTGTTCAGATTATCCACAAATTCAGGGCCTTTATCATCCAGCGACTGTGAAAAACTCTCGAGTCTTACCAGTATGTTGTGCAGAGGCTCTCTACCATCCTCTAAGATTTCATTGAAATTCTTTGTTAACACCCTGAGATTACGTATGCTCTCTGAAAGTGCTTCCTTTTCAGTTTCTCCGAATATACTTTGAATAGTCTCAGCCAACTCACTTACATATGTAGCTGTGGATATAAGTTTATTCGCAAGTGTATTAATATCAAAAGCAGGTTTCGTGTATTTTATTCTATCACCATTTTTGAGAAGCTTTTTAGTGGAGGTCCCTGCCCAAAGCTCAAGGTTTTTATCTCCTAAAAACCCGGCTGTCGTCAGTGATGCCTCTGCATCTTCATATATCTTTACCTTGGGGTCCATGAGGAGGACAAGCTCTGCCTTTCCATCTTTAAGCAAAATTTTTTCAACCATGCCTGCTCTCACACCTGCTATCTTAACTCTTGATTTCTCATCAAGGCCGCTTACGTTATCAAATGTTACATGCAACCGGTAGCCCTTTTTCCATGCTATCCCGAGAGTACTAACCTTAAAGGTCATATATGATAAAAATATTATTACAACTATGGCAAAAATCCCTACCTTAAGTTCTGTTTTCATAGTTTACCCTATTAACTTTATCGGACCTAAAGCACTGCCTTTGATAAACTGTTTTATCACGGGGTCTGAAGTGTTTTTAATTTCATCAGGAGACCCGCTTCCAACAATCACACCATTATAAAGCATCGCAATTCTATCTGCAATTTTGTATGCACTCTTCATATCATGGGTAATGGCAATAGAGGTAACGTGCAGTTTTTCTCTCATTTCTACGATAAGATTATTAATTGCATCGGCCATTATAGGATCAAGACCCGTTGTCGGTTCATCATAGAGCAAAATCTCAGGTTTCATGGCGATTGCCCGTGCGAGTCCAACCCTTTTACGCATACCACCCGAAAGTTCCGATGGCATTAAATCCTCTACATCAATAAGTCCTACCATTCTCAGTTTCTGGATCGCCATTTCTTTTATTTCTATATCCGACAAATGGGTATGTTGTCTTAATCCAAAACCAACATTCTCCCATACATTCATAGAATCAAAAAGTGCTGCTGCCTGAAATAGCATGCCAAATTTCTTCCTTATATCTTTTAATTCATTTCCCCGAAGTTTTAAGAGGTCAAAGCTCTCTATCATTACCGTCCCTTTATCAGGCTTTAAAAGACCTATTATATGTTTCAAAAGTACACTCTTCCCCGACCCGCTGCCTCCTATTACAACAATACTCTCGCCCTTGTTAATCTTCAGGTTCACTCCCCTTAAAACATAATTTGTTCCAAAGGATTTATGAATATCTATCAGTTCAATCATTCAAACAACCACGCAGAGAGAAAATAATCTGAGATCAGAATCACCATAAATGAAATGACAACGGCGCCTGTTGTTGCCTTCCCCACACCTTCAGCCCCTCCTGTAGCATAAAAACCTTTATAACAGCCTATGAGAGAGAGGGCCGCACCAAAGAAACATGCCTTGATGAGACCGTTATAGATATCCTGCATTTCCAGATAGTCCCATGTCATTCTCATATATGTTGTTACATTTGCATTAAGCATAATCACCGTAACAAAATAGCCCCCTATTATTCCAACTATATCAGCGATAACCGTAAGACAAGGGAGCATAATTAATCCCGAGAAAAATCTCGGCACAACAAGATATTTTATCGGGTTCGTAGCAAGTGTCTCCAGGGCGTCTATTTGTTCTGTAACCCTCATCGTACCAAGCTCAGCTGCCATCGCAGCGCCCGCACGCCCCGTAACTATAAGGGCTGTAAGCACAGGCCCGAGTTCTCTTGTCATGGAAAGTGCTACAACAGAGCCTACAAGACCTTCTGCGCCAAAACGTTTAAATCCTGTGTAACTCTGGAGTGCAAGAACCATACCGGTAAATATTGCAGTTATCAGTACAACCGGCAGTGAATTAACGCCAATATCGAGCATTTGTTTAAGAATATTTTTCATTTCTAAAGGAGGTGTTATGAGCAATTTCAACGTAGAATAAAAGAGCACGAGAAGAAGCCCTATTTCTTCAATAGGGCCTTTCACCTTTTTTCCAATGTATTCAATCGCTTTAATAAACATTAATGACCTCTAAAGTCATAGTAATTATACGATATTGTTACAGATTTTGTAATTACAGAGAACGCGAGATGCGGATCTTTAACTAATAAAAGAGAGAAAACCTGCGCATCCTCACATTTATTAAAAGACCCAGTGCGAAGAAATTTGTGAGAAGTGCTGTACCACCATAGCTCATAAATGGCAGGGGGACCCCTACAACAGGCACAATTCCAAGGGTCATACCTACATTAATAAAAAAATAAAAAAAGAACATATATGTGAGACCGAGTGCAAGAAATTTTCCTGGTGGATCCCGTGCCCGTTTTGCAGTATCAAATCCCCTCAGGATAATAAAGAGATATATAAAAAATAAAATCATATTACCTGCAAACCCCCACTCCTCGGCAAATACCGAAAATATAAAATCCGTATGTCTTTCTGGTAAGAATCTCAACGGTCCCTGTGTTCCCTTGAGATACCCCTTTCCCCAGAAACCGCCCGAACCTATGGTAACTTTTGATTGATTAATATGATAGCCGTATCCTTGTGAATCAACATAGGGATTTATAAAAGCTATTATTCTCTGCTTTTGATATTCCTTGAGACCCCCCCAGACTATGTTACCTACAAAAGGGAGGGATATAAGCCCGATAATAACTGCCACCACAATGACCTTTCTCTTTACTCCTGCTGTTAATACTATTGAGGCACAGATAAACAGCAACATCATAACTGTTCCTAAATCAGGTTGCCTCAGAATCAAAACTACAGGGATTATGAAAAAAACAAGAAATATTTTTAACAGGTCTCTTAATCCAAGGCTTATCTCCTGCTCTCTATTTGAGAGATAACAAGAAAGTGACATAATGAAAAATACTTTGAAAAGCTCTGATGGTTGAAATGTCAGAAAACCCAGAGATATCCACCGCTGTGATCCCATACCCTCTTTACCTATAAGGAGAACAGCAATGAGAAGAAAGAAACTAAATATAAAGAAGAGATAAGCAAACCTGATGAACCACATATAATTGACAGTTACAGCGATAAAAAAACAGACCAGACTCACGCCTATCCAGTAAAACTGCTTCAGGTAAAAGGGTTGATGTTCAGCACCAAGTATGGGTCTTGTAGCGCTGTAAATAATCATTATTCCCAAAAGGGATAAGGCAAGGACAACAGCCAACAACCCCCAGTCAAAATTTTTTAACAGCCTTCTGTCTATCATATAAAATCGCTATAGTAAACCCCCGATTTTCCTGTTAGAGATAAATTTCTAACGGGGTAAACCATAATGCTTTAATGGTTTTTCTCAACTACCTCTCACACATCAGCTGTGACGGCCTTTATAAAATGTTTCAATCACTCTTTTTGCAATTGGTGCAGCAACCGTGCTTCCATGACCGCCGTGTTCAACAAAAACAGCTACTACTATTTCAGGTTTTTCTTCAGGTGCAAAAGCTATAAACCATGCGTGATCCCTGTATTTTTCCACAGAATCTTCTGTAACTTTTCCACCCCCGACTACCTGAACAGTTCCTGTTTTCCCACCGATACGTACAATATCAGAGTGTGCCATCAAACCTGTGCCTTTCTTTTCTGAAACAACTCCTAAAAGTGCTTTCTTTATCAACTCTAAATGTTTGCGTTTTATTCTTATTCTATTCTTCCCATAATCACTGTAATCTGAATTTTTTAATATATGTGGTCTATAAATAGTCCCCCCGTTTACCACAGAAGCCATCAGCTGGACTGCCTGGAGTGGTGTAACAGAGAGGTACCCCTGACCGATAGCGGTATTCAATGTTTCTCCGGGAAACCACCGTTGATTTTTTGTTTGACGTTTCCATGAAGTTGAGGGGACAATTCCGTGTTTTTCACTATTGAGCTCGATGCCAGTTGGCATACCGAGCCTAAAAGCTGATGCATATTTTGCAATCTTGTCGATACCAAGTTTTTTCCCGACTTCATAAAAATAGACATCACACGATTCAACGAGTGCTCTGTGCAAATTAACTTTTCCGTGTCCTCCCTTCTTCCAGCACCTGAATAATCTTCCCTCGAATACCGCGCCTGTGCAAGTAACTATTGTCTTATCAGTTATAATGCCTTCTTCTAAAGCTGCAAGAGCTGTAATAATTTTAAAAATTGAGCCAGGAGGATATTGGCTCTGAATTGACCGATTGAGAAGCGGTTTTTGAGGGTCAGTGATAAGTTTTGCCCAGTCACGATAATGTATCCCCCGTGAAAATAGATTTGGATCAAAAGAAGGGCTACTCGCCAAAGCCAGGACTTCACCTGTATGTGGATCAAGGGCAACGATAGCGCCTGTTTTATCCGTCAGGGCGTTTGCAGCTTCTGATTGAAGCTTTATATCAATCGTTAGTTTTATATCTTTTCCCTTCACTGGTTGCTGTAGACTAACAACTCTGGTCTTCCTCCCTATGGCATCAACCTCTACAATCTTTTTGCCTGCAACACCTCTCAAAATTTTATCAAATATTTTTTCTACACCCATCTGGCCTATAAATGCTTTCTTCGGTACATCTCTATAATCTGAACCTTTTACCTGTTCAAGTGTAAGTCGACCCAGATAACCCATAACATGGCTGTTAATATGCTCATAAATGTATTCCCTGCTTACTACAACATCTACCTGCAGTCCCGGAAAATCAATCATCCTCGCCTCTACTCTGGCAGCCTCCTTCAGCGATACATCCTGCTTGAGTTTGACAGGCTCAAGCGTATTCACAGGACTTCTATCAAGCCTCTCTTCTATATCCTCAGGGGCAAGTCTGAGAAGATTACTCAGTGCTGATAATGTCTCGGGGTCTCTCGGCAAATCTTCCTTCACTGCCGAAATATCAAAGGAGGGAATATTCTTTACAAGTGCATTATTTTTGTTATCATATATTATTCCCCGCGGTGCGGGTATCTGTATGGTTCTTAACCTGTTCTGTTCAGCAACTTTTTTATACTCTCCACCCTTTATAACCTGCAGATACCAAAGCTTTAAAAGAAAAATAACAAAAACAAAAATTACAATATATACACTTATAGAAATCCTTTTTTCCATATACTGAATCTATTGGATACTATTCATAATTGTCGTTTATTGACTGTAATTTTTTACGAGATAAACGAATCATTATGTTCAATTATATACCTCTTCGTACTTCCAAATACAAGGAACCATCTTTTTCAGACTTCAAGAATGGATAAACAAGCATGCTCATCACCGCTGTATAAATAACCTGCATAATCAGGGTCTCTAGTGCCCAGTTTGTAAAAGATATATCTGCAAAAGTTTCAAGACATATGTAGACCAGAAACATATCAACTACACAGAAAAGAATAATCATTACAGTATTAATGGTAATATTCCACTGGAACATCTTCTGCCTGATTGACGGAATGAGATAGCCTATAAATACCTTGCTCATTATATGTGGCCCGAGAATAAAGCCACTTGAAAAATCAACCAGCAGTCCTGCCACTGCTCCATAGACTATTCCCTTCATCTGGCCATACCGAAGCGAATAAAAAAAGACAAGAATAAGGATAATATCAGGTTTGATTCCTTTAAACACCACTGCTTGAACAGACAATGAAAGCAGGGCAATGATAAAATAAAAAAAGAAAATTATCACCTTTTAAGTATTGAAACTTCCTCGACTGAGCTCAGATTTTGTGCTACTGTTATTTCTATCAGCTGGAAAAATTCTCCAGGTTTTTTTTCGGTATCCGTTACGTATCCTATCACAAGTCCCGCTGGAAATATCTCATCAAATCCCGAAGTAATTACTCTATCGCCGAGGAGGACATCCACCTCTCGAGGTACATATTTTAAATAACACTTGTTATGTCCCCTCCCCCCAATTATTCCCTCTATCCTTGATGACTGAAGTCTGGCAGCAACTGAAGAGTTTACATCGGTAATGAGAATAATAGTAGCAGAACCCTTGAACACCCTGTGAACCCTTCCAACAATGCCCAGAGGCGTAACCGCAACCATATTTTTAGATATCCCGTCTTTTTTCCCCTTGTTAATCCATAAGATTTGAAACCAGTTGGTTGGGTCCCTTGCAAACACCTCAGCTGTTGTAACATATTCTTTTTTTTGAAATTTTAATTCAAGCAATTCCCTGAGTCTCTCATTTTCGTATTGAGCTTCTGCAAATTTATTGTTTTCCTCTTTCTTTTTGTGAAGTTCCGAAGTAAGTCTCTTGATCTCGGTTTCTTTCCCCGCAATTAATATATATTTCTGGAAAAGATCCTCAATGCTGCTAACAACGGCAGAGAGCTCCTGTTTAAGACTTCTCAGTGGATGATTGAGAAATGATAGAGCAGTGGTATCAACACCGCCCTTGATGCCCTGATAGGTCAGTATTACAAAGATGGAGAGGATAATAACGGTAAAAACAAAAAAATTTTTTCTTATAGACATTCAGATCTTTAAATCAGCTGTTGGGACTTTTAACGTTAACTGATTTCTTGTAATCCTGATAGCTTACTCCATAAGAATCAACCCATTCGACTGTCCCCGACTTAACCCTTCGACTTCGCTCAGGGCAAGCAGTCGGGGTTTGGACATTCGGCTGAGCTCAGTCAAAGCCATACTGAGCGGCACCTGTATTTTCCCTGCCCTAAAGGATAGGGTTTGTGTGCTGCCGAACGTATCAATAGATTGCCACCCTTCTAAGCATATCTAAATCATCAAGCACTTTCCCAACGCCATTTACAACTGCACAGAGTGGGTCATCAGCAAGAACTACAGGCAGGTGTGTCTCATCCTTTAAAAGGAGATCTAATCCCCTCAAAAGTGCTCCTCCGCCTGCAAGAACAATCCCTCTGTCAACAATATCGGATGCCAGTTCAGGAGGAGTGTTTTCAAGAGCAATTTTTATGGAATTTACGATTACTGTGACAGGCTCGTTTATTGCCTCTCTAATTTCGTCTTCGTAAATTGTAACCGTCTTTGGAATACCGGAAACAAGGTCTCTTCCTTTCACCTCCATTGCCTTATCCCCGTCCCCTATTTGAAAAGCAGAACCTATTTCCCTTTTAATGTTTTCTGCAGTTCTGTCACCTATGAGAATTTTGGTCTTACTCTTAATATAATTCACAATTGCTTCGTCCATTTTATCTCCGCCAACTCTGACAGCCTTGCTGTAAACAACCCCGTGAAGAGAAATAACCGCGACATCAGTAGTTCCACCTCCAATATCTACTACCATATTCCCGGAAGGTTCTCCGATCGGTAAACCCACTCCGAGTGCAGCTGCCATCGGTTCCTCTATAAGATATATTTCTCTTGCACCAGATGCCTGTGCTGCATCTTTTACAGCCCTTTGCTCTACCTGGGTTATCCCGGAAGGTACGCCAATGACAATTCTTGGAGAAATAAAGCTCTTTCTATTGTGAACTCTTCTTATAAAATACTTTAACATCTCGCCTGTCTTATCAAAATCTGCAATGACACCGTCTTTTAACGGTCTTATCGTTAGTATATTTGCAGGAGTTTTACCAAGCATTCTCTGCGCTTCTGCACCAACCGCTATAACCTTGCCCGAATCCCTCAAAATAGCTACGACAGATGGTTCATTACATACAATTCCTTTTTCTCTCAAAAACACAAGTGTGTTTGCTGTTCCCAGGTCTACAGCAAGGTCATTTGAAAACCATCCGAGAATCTTCTGAAACATCAATCCCTCCTTTTATGTAAATGCAAAAACAACGTATATTCCAGAAATGATTGGCCCGTAACTCTCATAGAGGTCACTAAAATTGTTTGGTATCCTCTACCACCTGTGTTTTTACAAGTTCATCCCCGAACCTCAAACCCTTGTCACTACCTATAATAAGCATGCCCTCGAAGAAAAGGACAATCACGGGAAAGATAAAACCAATTAATGGTATCATCATTAAAAGATATCCTATAGCAAAAATAAAATTTCTTATTATTGACGCCTTAAATGTGCATGCTTCACCGGTTTCATAAAATACAACTTTGAGTCCCAAAAGCCGCTTGCCTATGCTTTTCCCTTCAAATAGGCCATCGCCTATCAGGAGATAGGCTAACCCGGCAAAGTAACCTATTTTGGGTATTGCTTCCAGGAGGGCAGCTATGATTATAAAATCTATACTTTTAGCTATGACCCTGTTTAAAATTCTGGTCTTTGTAAATTCTTGCTTTTCAGACTGTTTTTCAGATTCATTCATCATGGCTTTCTTTCCTTAAAATAAATAGCCTATTATATCTCAAAATTAAATACATATGTTACCAGTTCTTAACTCTCTCAATTCTAAACAAATTTTAAAGAAAAAGAAACATCATATATTTACCCCGGAAACCCCATTGGAAATTTTACAATCTCTAACGGTATGCGCCGACAGTAGCTTTCTACCCCGCAAGACCTTTGGTCTCTTACGGGGTGAACCACCGTCGGCTCTAAAAGGTAATCACTACACCATCCCGTTAGATATAAATTTCCAAAGGGATGAACTTTCTCTAACGGGGTACATGTTAAGAAAAACTCAATGGTTCAAGGATGATTCTTTCTTAGAGAGTTTTTCAGATTTTGTACTGAGAATTGCATATTTTAATTAAGGAAGGTTGACAGGAAAATTTTCCGGATGCTTAAAGCCTTTGAGAAGCCTTTCTGCATATCCTCTTTCAATCTTAAACCCGTAAAGACCCGCGAGTTCTTTGGACTTTAAAAAACATTTCTTGGCACTGTTCTTATTCTCATGCAAGTAATTGAGTTCCCCTTTGCCGAGCATACAGTATATTTTTCCACGGGGGTCTCTTGTCTTCTTAAAAAGAATTTCTGCCTCATCATATTTTTTTCTCGCCTGTATGAGATCTCCGAGCATTTTATATGTGGTAGCAATTCCCCAGAGTGTATAAGCATAACTAACCTTGTCCCCAATTTTTTTATACAGTGCTTCTGCCCTGCCGAAGAAAAATAATGCTTTTTTATAGTCACCATACATTCTCCTTGCATTTCCAAGCCCACAATATGAGTAAGCAATTCCAAAACGGTCATGTAAATCCTGGAAATTTTTGTTTGCCTTTTTATAGTACTTTTCTGATTCTCCCAATCTTCCGCCAACCCTTGAGCATCCTCCAAGCCCACTATACGAATAGCTGACGCCTGTCTTATTCTTGAGAGATTTAAATTTTTCCAGTGCACACTGAAAGTTCTGAAGTGCTTTCTTTATGTCCCCCCTTACCCTGTAAGCCCCTGCCTTTGCCCAGAGAGAAAACGCCTCGCCATTACTGTCACTTAAAGACTTATAAATCCTGCGCGCCTTATTAATCTGCCGGAGTGCTTCTCTCCACCGGCCTTGTGCCCGTAAGCATAAGCCAATACCTGCTAATGCATCAGCTTCTGAAGCCCTCTCACCTAAAGCATCTGCGACAGTGCGTCCCTCTTCATAATAGTTCCGTGCTTTTATAAAATCGCCCTGTGCCCTGAACGCATCAGCTACTGCAAGAAAGCAATACAAAACATTCGTTACATCGCCCTTGCGCTTGAAAATGTTAAGCGCCTTCAGGTATAAATCAATCGCCCTTTGATATTCTGCAAAAGCCCTGTTTTTTTCTGCACGCTCAAAAAAATATGTTCCCGAATTATTCATCCATCCCAAAACCTATCCTCTTTAATTTTCAAAATATTTCATATATCAATCTTGCAACTACTATCTATCCCTGATAGTTAAACCCGTTAAAAGACCTTCTCTCTTCTAAACGTGCCTGCCTGCCGGCAGGCAGGGCAGACAGGCAGCGGGGCTTTCTAACGGTGTTAACAGGAATTTGACTTTGAGCATTTTTTGTGCCGACAAGCGAAAAACTCCTTGTCTCGGAGCGAATCAGCCAGGGTCGAGGCGTCACGGTGCTTTGAGGACGAGAACGAGTGAAAAATTAATTCCTTTTATATACTGTTATAACTCATGATTAACATGGTCAAGCAGAATTCACTGTATGTGCTTTCTTACGGCTTTTATTACCTCTGCATAATTATCTGCATGAAAAAAAGCACTGCCCATGACTAATATATCAGCACCTGCTTTTATTACATCTCCTGCATTATGTGTATTAATTCCACCGTCTACTTCTATATCAACGTTATACTTTTTGTCTCGAATTATATCCTTTAACCGTTTAATCTTATAAAGCGTCTGCGGGATAAACTCCTGACCCCCAAAACCCGGGTTGACAGACATCAACAGCACCATATCAACTTCGGAGAGTATAAAATCAAGAACGTCCAGGGAAGTTGCCGGATTAAGGGAAACCGCTGCCTTTACTCCATTGTTCTTTATATAATGGATACTTCTGTTCAAATGAACCGATGCCTCTGCATGGATAGTTATCATATCGGAACCGGCTTTTGCAAAAGCATCGATATATCTATCAGGATCATCAATCATAAGATGTACATCAAGTGGCAGAGTGGAAGCTTTTTTTATCGACTTAACAACTGGAGGTCCTATTGTTATGTTCGGCACAAAATGACCGTCCATAATATCAACATGTATCAAATCAGCCCCTGCCTCTTCAGCCTCTTTTATTTCATCACCTAATTTAGAAAAATCTGCAGACAAGATAGACGGCGCAATTTTAACCATTAACCCTCCAATACGCTATTCATTATACCTGATATTTTAATCTGAGCAATCAAAACAATCAGGATTTTTTTAAAACCACAATCCCCATCCCCGACCAAGAGTAACCTCAACGGCATCACCTTTTGTGATAATAGTTCCTGCTTCTGGTTTCTGAAAAACTATCACACTGCCTGAATCATGTTCTATGAGCCTCAGTCCAAGTATCGTAGCACTTTTTCGTGCCTCATGTATTGTCATATTCAAAAAAGAGGGGCACCTGTAAGATACAGTGTAGAGTCCTGAACTTACAAGAAGATTAACGGTATTATCCTCGGAAAAACCCGGCAGCGGTCTCTGGGCAATAACGATATCTTTTTTCACGGTATAAGAATGTACCCTGGTGATTTTTCCAATTTTCACATCTAATTCCATAAGTATTTGTTCAACATCATCAATATCACTACCCTCCAGGTAAGGTATTTTAAATATCGCCTTGCCCATGCTTACAAATACCTTAATGCTGCTTCCTTTTTTTATTTTTTCTCCCTCTGCCCTGTTCTGGCTGATGATATAGTCTGAAGGTATTTCCAGATTATACTCCTTGCCCTCTACTCCCAGGAAAAGGCCTCTTTCTTCTAAAAGTTCTGTCGCCTCAGAAATGCTTTTGCCTATAATCATCGGAACCTTAACCGATTTCTCAAGACTGATTATTTTAAAAACCAATAAAACCAAAATGCCAGAGAGCACAATAAAACCCAGCCCATAAAGTACAAATTTATAAAACTTATCCTGCATGATGTAAGCTTACACTAATAAAAGTATCATTTCAAAAGGAAAACTAAATCTCATCATCCTCTCTTTACCATCACAACACGCACAAAGAGAAGCAGGAGGGGACAAACAATCTCCAGACATAATCCCCCAGCTCATCAGACTTTCATAAAACATGTGCCTTGCTTAATCTTCCTTCCCTGGAGAAATGCTGTAACTGACATAATCGGCTTCCCTGGTGGCTGAACATCAATTATAGAAAGTATCTGTTCTCCGGTACCTACCAAAAGTTCATGTTTCGTGGCTTTTAACACAACCCCTGGCGCTCCTTTCCCTTCGACGATTACCGCCTTCAATATTCTGATTCTCTGCCCCTCCAGAAAATGAAAAGCAGCCGGCCACGGGTTCATGCCCCTGATAAAATCACATATTTTTTTTGCCGGCAAGGACCATTGAATAAGCCCGTCTGATTTTTTTAATAGTGGGGCATATGATATATCACCAGCCTGGGGCACGGGCTTCAAAATCCCCTCTTCTAAACCTCTCAAAGCCTGTCTTAAAACTGTTGCGCCTACTTTTGAAAGTCTCTGAGAAAGACTTCCTGCTGTATCCTCAGCATGTATCCTGACCTTCTCCTGAAGCAACACAGGCCCGGTGTCCATGCCTTCATCCATATGCATTATGGTTATGCCGGTCGTGCTTTCACCATTAATTATAGCCCAATTTATTGGTGCAGCACCACGATATTGAGGGAGCAGAGAAGCATGAATATTAACACAGCCTAAATCCGGTAAACGTATTATCTCACGGGGCAAAATCTGCCCATATGCCGCGACTATGATAAGTGATGGTTTCAGTGATTGTAAGTTTTCAATAAAAGCTGTGTCTCTTACTTTTTGAGGCTGAAAAATTTTCAGCCCGTGTCTCTGTGCTTCCTGTTTAACGAGACACGTTGTAATATGTCTTCCTCTTCCGCTGTACCTGTCAGGCTGTGTTACAACTGCAAGCACTTCATGTTCTGATTGTATCAACTCTTTAAGCGGCAAAACTGCAAATTCAGGTGTGCCAAAAAAAACCAGCCTCAGTCGATGACTCGTCGAGATGATTGACTCCTTTCTGGTGCCCTGAGAAAATATCCGATACTATTTCTCAACGATCTTATAGCGCTTTCTGAATAATTCTTTCTTAAGACGCCCTATCCTGTCGACTAGCAAAATACCGTTAAGGTGGTCAATCTCATGTTGAAGCGCCCGTGCTAAAAATCCTGTACTTTCTATTTCAACAGGCTTCCCATGCCTGTCAAGTCCAGATACCTTAACTTCTTCTTTCCTCTTTAGTACGGTTGTATAATCAGGAACACTGAGACAACCTTCCTCGATGGCTATTTCGCCTGTTGCATGAACTATTTTTGGATTTATAAGAACAATCAAGGGACACTGTTCATCTTGGGAGCTTACATCAATAACGAGAATTTGCTTGGAAACTCCAACCTGATTTGCTGCGAGACCAATACCAGGCGCTGAATACATGGTTTCTATCATATCGTCAATAAGTTTCTGGAGCTCTGGATTGAATTCTTTAACAGGTTCGCTCTGTTCCCTCAATATCTTCTCAGGATATTTTTTAATTTCAAGCACAGCCATAATTTTTAATTTAAACAATTTTTTGTAAAAATGACAAGTACAGCGGTCAGGGCAAACCTCTCAAAAATGGTCATTCTCCATGTCAGAGGTGAAAAGAGTTGTATTTCTGTGGTGTAACGGATTTCTTATATATTCTATGATAAAACTATATAATAAAGGTTGTTATACATGAGATAATAAAAAGATATCTTACTGAATCAAAAATCAGGGCATGCTTTGCTTTATTATTTTTTTCATGCATCAGAAAATAATGGAAATCTTTTTTAACCGTCTATAAGAATTATCAAGGGGCGCGAATCATGGATTTTATGCATCAGATGTTTTATCAAAATTTAGATGTCGTATTTTTTATTTATGGGCTTGCATTTGTAACAATGGGTATCACGGTCCTTGTGCAGCCGAAAAAAGGAAGTGAACTTGAAATTGCAAATATTTTATGGCTTTTGGCTGCCTTTGGCATAACTCACGGACTCAATGAACTTTTAGATATGTGGGTTATAATTAAAGGCAGAAACTCTGTCCTTGACACAGCTCGCTGGTTTATCCTTGTTATTTCATATATTGCCCTCTTTGAGTTCGGCAGGAAGCTTTTCAATCTGAGTGTTTCAAAATCATTCAACTGGAGGAAAAAATTTTCTCAATTACTCAGTTTTTGGCTCCTGCCCACACTAGTAGCTTTTATCCTTATCGCAGGCTTTACATCTTCAGACTTCTGGAAGACAGGCAGCATATGGACAAGATATCTTCTGGGTCTTCCCGGGGGTTTCCTGATCGGCTTTGGATTTTTGGGATACTATAATTCTGAAAAAAACATGCTGAAGACTCTCAAAGTAAAAAAGTATTTCTTATGTGCAGGGGGTGCATTTTTAATATATGGTATTTTGGGAGGAATTGTTGTTCCGAAGGGGAATTTCTTCCCTGCAAACTGGCTTAACACAGATTCATTCTTATTAACATTAAAAATACCTGTTCAGGTTTTCCGCACCGGCTGTGCCATAATTTCTGCATGGGCAATGGCTGGAATGCTTAAAATTTTCGACTGGGAAATCAGGAGCAAACTTCAAGAAGCACAGGTTATATTAAAAGAACAGTTAAAGGAATCTGAACAGCGATATATGGAAATTGTTGAGAGCTCTTCCGATATAATTCACTCCATAGATACAGATGAATTGATTATCTGTTCAAACAGCAAAGCCTGTGAACGACTTGGTTATTCCCAGGGAGAACTTATTGGCAGACACATCAGTGAAATATGCACCCCTGAAACATGGCATGAGTTAAAAAATGAATTAAAAAAAATAAAACGTGAAGGGGTGGGATTTGTTGATGCTGGAAAAATAATTAAAAGAAATGGTGGTCTATTGGACGTCGCTGTCCACTCAACAGCAATGTATGATAAGAATAAAAACTTTCTCGGGGTGAGATTAATCACAAGGGATATTACAGAACGCAAGCAGGCCGAAGAAGCACTGAGGGAAAGCGAAGAGAGATACCGTCTCCTTTTTGAAGAATCAAGAGACGCAATTTACATTACCTTACGAAACGGAGAATTCGTTGGCATCAATCAATCCGCACTGGACCTTTTTGGTTATACGAAAGAAGAAATCACACGGTTGAATATTAATGATTTCTATGTTGACCCTGATGATAGGGACATGTTCACACAGACAATAGAGCAGATAGGATTTGTCAGAGACTATGCTGTAAAATTGCGAAAAAAAGACGGAACAGAAATGGTCTGCATGCTCACCTCGACTGTGCGACAGGACAATAATGGGAATATTCTGGGATACCAGGGAATAATCCGTGACATTACTGATCTTAAAAGAATGGAAGAAGAACTCATGAAAATTGAAAAACTGGAATCCGTAGGAATTCTGGCCGGTGGTATCGCGCATGATTTTAATAATATTTTAACTACTATTGTTGGTAATATCACGCTTGCAAAGATGTCTCATCCTAAAAAACACATAAGTGAGATTTTAACAGATGCTGAGAAAGCATGTCTGCATGCAAAGGATTTGACAAAGCAGTTGCTAACCTTTTCAAAAGGCGGAATACCGATTAAAAAAATATCTTCTCTTGCGGAATTATTAAAAGATTCTGCCAGCTTTGCCCTGAGAGGCTCCAATATCAAATGCGAATTTACTATATCAGATGACTTGTGGGCCGTAGAAATAGATGAGGGGCAAATAAGCCAGGTTTTCAATAATCTGGTTATTAATGCTAATCAGGCTATGCCAAAAGGCGGAATAATCTCCATGCAGGCGGAAAATGTAATTTTAGATGATAGACAGAGTAGTTTACCACTACCAAACGGAGAATATGTAAAGATAATCATCAGAGACAAGGGTATCGGCATCCCAAGAAATCATATTAAAAAGATATTTGACCCCTACTTTACAACCAAACAAAGCGGGAGCGGACTCGGGCTTACAACTACCTATTCCATTATCAGCAATCACGGGGGGTATATTGACGTAGAATCTGAGGTAGGCGCCGGAACAACATTTTACATTTACCTGCCATCCTCCGAAGAGACACTTGCAGGCAAAAAAATGAAACTGGATAAAACCTTCAGGGGAGAAGGAAAAATATTGCTGATGGAAGATGAAGATAATATACAAAAAACAGTCAGTAAAATACTCAAACATATTGGTTATAAGGTTGAGATTGCTCAAGACGGTGCTGAAGCACTTGAGCTGTACAAAAAAGCTGAGGAATCAAACCAACCGTTTGATGTAGTCATGATGGATCTGACCATTCGCGGCGGCATGGGAGGCAAGGAGACCATCAAAAAAATGCTTGAAATAAATCCGAAAGTCAAAGCAATTGTCTCAAGTGGCTATTCGAATGACCCTATAATGGCTGACTTTAAGCAATATGGTTTCAGCGGCGTTATCACCAAACCATATGAAATCGAAGATTTGAGTGAACTGCTCTACAAGGTGATAAAAGGGATTCAGTAACTCTCTTGAATTTTAAAGGCTTTTAAAGGTGTGACGACTCATGAGATTCCTTAACTGGCAGACTGTCCTCGGCTTGACCTTATTTGTGTTATCTGCTCTTGTCTATTTCATCCATTTCCTTATTTTCAGAGACCCCCATCATATTTTTATTTATATGTTAGGAGATATTGCTTTTGTTTTTATTGAGGTCTTGATGGTTACGCTCATTATACATCGGTTGTTGAGTGTACGAGAAAAACGCTCCATGCTGGAAAAATTAAATATGATTATAGGGGCATTTTTCAGCGAAGTGGGCACGGGCCTGTTAACATACCTTTCAGACTTTGACACTGAATTGAATAACATTAAAAAAGAGCTCGTTGTTAACACCAGTTGGTCAGGGAAAGAATTCTCAAAAGTGAGAAAAAATCTTAAGAATTTCTCTTATGAAGTTGAAATCCGCAACATCAATTTAGAATATTTACGAAACTTTCTCATTGAGAAAAGGGTTTTTTTGGTTCGCCTGCTCGAAAATCCCAACCTGCTTGAACACGAATCTTTTACAGACCTCCTGTGGGCAGTATTTCATCTGACTGAAGAATTGAGTGTACGGAAAGATATAAAACATCTTCCTGACACAGACTACAAACATCTTGTCATTGATATAAAAAGGGCGTACACATTACTGGTCCGTGAATGGATAGACTATATGGAACATTTAAAAAATAATTACCCTTATCTCTTCTCTCTTGCAATGAGAACAAACCCTTTTGACGAGAAAGCGTCGCCGATAGTACAATGACCGGTTATCTAAGGTAGTTATTCAAATGAAAAAAACCAAATACGGAGAAAAAGCAATTTTAAAGGCTCATCCTGAAAGGTGGCGTAACCCTTCTCCTGACAGGGACTATTCCATCGAACTTAACTTTCCGGAATTCACCTGCCTCTGCCCTCGTTCAGGTTACCCTGACTTTGCAACCATAACAATCAACTATATACCTGACAAATATATTGTTGAGCTGAAATCCCTTAAACTGTATCTGAATAAATTCAGAAATGAATCTCTTTCCCATGAAGCTGTCACAAATAAAATCTTTGACGTCATAAAAAAGCTCCTCAAGCCGCGTTCCCTCGAAGTAATCGGGGATTTCAATCCAAGAGGGAATGTAAAGACCGTCATACGGGTGTCAACATAAGAAAAGCCCTAATACGTTATCTATCTATATCGACAAAATCAAGCGGACTTTCCCTCTTTAAT
>DAOVVO010000082.1 GCA_030637135.1 Nitrospirota bacterium | reverse complement strand
GGAATCTTCTTTCTACTTGACTGTTTTTTTAAATTAAATTTGTGAAGTTTAGATGATAGTTTAATTTGGAACTTGTCCTATGTCAAGGCCTGACCCCTAAATAATAATATGGCGGGGTGGACGGGACTCGAACCCGCGACCTCTGGCTTGACAGGCCAGCGTTCTAACCAACTGAACTACCACCCCACATCTATTAAATTACAAATCTCAAATTACAAATTGAAAAATTTAAAAAAGGCGCCTTCCCGACCCGTCGGGATCCGCCGAGGCGGAAACTACCACCCCATTGAAAAGCGAATAAATGGTTCGGGTTTTAACTCTTCACTCTTAACTTTTAACTGCTTTTGTATGGTAGGCGGAACAGGGCTCGAACCTGTGACCTCAGCCTTGTAAGGGCTGCGCTCTCCCAACTGAGCTATCCGCCCTTTAGCGCATGTTAATCTTCAGATAACAGTTATGTTCTATAATACAAACAGGTGACTGAATTTGAGATATAATACTATACCAGATAGACTATTAAATTTGAAGACCTTTAAGCCTTTTCTGAAAACGAACAGCAGGCGTTCTTCCGCATTCCTGATGCAGGAATATCGAGCGAAAAAATTATAAATATTCCTTTGAGTCCATTTAGGAGTTCACGGGAAGAAAACACAATGGATTACACACTATTCGAATAGTTCAGGAATTGTTGCTAAGACGTGATTTATGCAAGGCTTCACATATTTATTTAACTGAACTATAATATCTAGAACAGTTTTTTTCTAAAAAACAACTCATAAAAACAATATGTCGCGAGAACATAAAAAAAATAACCTGACAGTTAAAAAATATCTTGTGCTCTTTATAGTCTTATTGCTCTTGTCAGCCTGCTCATCTGATAAATCGGCACAAAAAAAAACATCGATTTTCGAAGCAGAATCTGTTTTTAATGAAGCGAATGAAAAAATAAAAAAAGGCTTTTATGAAAATGCAAGAGAAATTCTTCAAAATATTAAAGTACAGGATACCTCCGGGAAATATGCACCCTTAGCTCAGATACGCATCGGGGATTCTTATTTTGAAGAAGGGCTGTTTGAAGAATCAGCAGTTGAATATGATCACTTTCTGAAATTACATCCACATCATAAATATGCACCGTATGCACAGTATCATCTGGCAATGAGCTATTTTAAAAGAATAACAACAGTGGATGTGAGCTATTCATACGCACAAATGGCATTAAAAAAATTTGAAAATCTTCTCAGACTTTATCCAAGAAATCCCTATATCAATGTCGTACAAAGCAGAATAGACATGTGTAACAGGATTCTTGCAGAGTATGAATATTATGTGGGTACATTCTATTTCAAGAAAGGTTCTTACAATGCTGCTGCCCTCAGATTTAATACTGTAATTAACAATTATCCTGATTCAAGGAAAGAACCCGAGGCTCTGTACTATCTCGGACTCTCCCATAAAAACATGGGGGATAATTCTAAGGCTCGAACAGTATTAACATACCTTACTGAAAAGTATCCTTCGACAGAATTATCAAAAAAAGCACAAAAGATTCTCGCCTCTCTTACCAACATCTATTTAATAATTCCAGATAAAAAAGAAATGTGAAATACTATCCAGTCTTTCTTGATTTGCACGGTAAAAAAGCTGTTGTCATCGGAGGTGGAGGTGTTGCGGAGAGAAAAGTGAGAACACTGGTAAAAGCAGGGGCTCTTGTTAAACTCATTAGCCCTGACATTACAAATGCTCTTGAAAAATTAAAAAAAAGAGGATTACTGATACATATAAAAAGACATTATCAGAAAGGTGATCTTAAAAATGCCCTCATTGTCATCGCAGGTACTTCTTCTGTCCGGATAAATCAAAAAATCGCACAGGATGCAAAACACCTGATAAACGTAATTGATAATCCATCAGAAGGAAATTTTATTGCCCCTTCCCTCGTGAAGCGAGGGCCATTAACAATTGCAATATCTTCAGAGGGCACAAGCCCCGCAGTCGCAAAACTTATCAGAAAAGAGATCGAGTCAATCTACGGACAAGAATTTATTCGGTACTTTGAATTTCTCAGGACTATGCGTACCAAGGCACTGAACGAAATAAAAGACAATAAAGAGCGTAAAGAATTTTTAAAAAGTCTCGCATCAAAGAAAATATTCGATACCGTCAGGAAAAAGAATACCTCCTCTCTCATGAAACAAATCAGAAAGGAGTTTTTCAAGAGGTCAACTGCATCATAATCCTGCTACTCTCTTTATCTCATCATGCATTCTCTCGGCATCTTCGCGGTTTCCCCAAAAACCGACGCGTATGCTAATATCAGTAACATTCTGACCTCTGTCTGTTAATACTACCACCACTTTTATACCGTCCTTCCGCACGGATTCGATCGTTCCTTTGACGTCTTCATTTATACTGCTGGTTACACTTATATAAAGATTTGATAGTGCTGTATTAGTTGAGTCCCAGGCAGAGGTATACGAAAGAGGATAGGTTCTCTCCAGGTTGCCCTCTATAAATCTGTATGTTCCAACTCCCAATCCTGCACCGGCGCCTAATAGTACTACCTCACACCCACATAAAAATACAAGCGACAATAACAAGGCTGTTAATCTTATAAATTTTTTCATAGTCTCCGTTCTTTTGATATATCTGAATAGTCAGCGGCTTCTTCTTCAGAGAAGAAGCCGTGTCAAATAATCTGTTAAGTCAAAAACTTTCTTTTGCAAGATTTTTTATATTAAAGAAATACCAAAAATACAAAAAAATTACAAGGAAAAAATTCAAGGTGGTGTATGTTACAATGAAAAATAATGTTCACATTCTCATTACATGAGAGGCCATTAGAAGAAGTTATAACTGAGTCGTTGAAGATACTCAAAGGGGGAGGTACTGTTGCCTATCCTACCGAGAGCTTTTATGCCCTGGGAGTCAGTGTGTATGATGAAGCAGCCCTGAAAAGACTTTATAAACTTAAAAAAAGAATGATAGAAAAGGCCATGCCTTTAATTGTTGGTAATATCGCGGTACTTAAATCTATAGTAAAATCCATACCACCACAGGCAGAGGATTTAATGAAAAAATTCTGGCCGGGTCCATTAACTATTATTTTTGATATACAAGGGAGTTTTCGCAGTCTGTCAATCAGTAGCAATAACAAAGTAGCTATAAGGATTCCCGGGGAAAGTTTTGCACTCCATCTTGCAAGGGCAGCAAACTTTCCCATCACTGCAACGAGTGCTAATTTTTCCGGTGAACCGCCCGCTCAGGATTCTGACATGTTAATGCACTATTTTGATGAAGAAATTGACATGATTGTAGACAGTGGCAAAACGCCCGGGGGCAAGCCATCGACAATTATAGATGTTACGGTTATCCCCTCTCAGGTGTTGAGGGAAGGAAGTGTCTCACTTAATTCTTTAACTATCTAAGGATTTTAACAATGATATGATAACTCAGCCACGCTATTGCAAAACACATTGGAAGTGTGAAAATCCACGCTATGACAATTTTCCCCGCAACTCCCCACCTTACTGCGGTTAATCTCTTTGTAGCACCAACACCCATAATGCTCGTTGAAATAACGTGTGTTGTACTAACCGGGAGCCCCAAAACACTTGCGCCAAGAATGACCGCAGTTGCTGAGGTCTCAGCTGCAAAACCATGAACCGGCTGAAGCTTTAACATCTGATGACCCAGCGTCTTTATTACCCGCCAGCCTCCAACGGCTGTGCCCAAACCCATCGCAAGACCACACGACAGTATTACCCAGAAAGGCACTTCAAGAGTTTGTAAATAACCGCCTGAAACGAGGGCCAGCGTGATAACCCCCATTGCCTTCTGGGCGTCATTTGAACCATGGCTGAATGCCATAAAACCTGCAGAGACAAGCTGAAGACGTCCAAAATGTTTATTAAGTGTTCCCGGCGATATGTTGCAAAAAAACCTGATAAGAAGCTTCATAAAGAAGTAACCGAAGAATATTCCGATAACAGGGGATGTAAGCAAGGCCGCGAAGATTTTCATAAGTCCTGCTGTATTGAGAATACTGAAGCCTCCATAAGCAATAACCCCTCCCATTAACCCTCCGATTAAAGCATGTGACGCACTTACTGGCATACCAAAAAGTGTCATCATCCCATTCCATAAGAAACCGGCAATTAATGCCGAAGCGATAACTTCGGGTTGATTAGCAATTATTTTTGGATCTACTATACCCTTTCCTATTGTTTTGGCGACTCCTGTTGAAACAAAAGCACCAGCAATATTCATGAAAGCAGCAAGCAGAACGGCTTTCATGGGAGAAAGTACTCTCGTAGAGACTACCGTAGCGATAGCATTTGCTGAATCATTCCAACCATTGCTTATATCAAAAAGTATAGCGAGGGCAACAATGAGGATTATTATCTCATGCATGTTTTAAGACAATGCTCTCAAGAATGTTTGCTACATCCTCACAGTTATCAAGAGCTTCTTCAAGATGTTCATACACTTCTTTCCATTTAATGACAAAAATGGGGTCGGTCACTTCGTTGAAGAGCTTTGCCAACGCAGTCCTGAAAACTCTGTCAGCGGCGTTTTCAAGACGGTTGATCTCAATGCAATACTCATGAACATATGTGTACTTTTTCTTCTTAAGTGTGGTAACTGACTTTTCGATTATCTCTGTAGTGGACAGAAGGATTTTTGAAAGCTCAACAGCCTCAGGTGTTGAAGAGGTAATCTTAAAAAGAATCATTCTGTCAACAGCTGCCCAGATTAAATCAAGGACGTCATCAATACGTGAAATAAGGGCATGAATATCTTCCCTGTCCACAGGGGTAAGAAATGTTTTATTCAGCTCACGTATGACCTCATGTGTGAGCATGTCTCCTTCTTGCTCAGCATCATATATCTGTTTTGCCTTAATTTCAGCTTCGGAAAAATTTTCCATCATCTCGACAAGCAGAGTTCCAGCCATTTTAAGATTCCGGGCTGCTTTTTCGAACATCTTGAAAAAATCAGTTTGTTTTGGGAAAAATTTCCTAAACACCATATTTTTTTACTCTCTATTTTAGGCTAAAGAATACATAAATACTTGATACAAGTCAACAACTTCAAGAGAGGCACAAAAATGTTAAATAAATTTAGTGACCATAAAATTCTGATAATGAAAATTATTAATAGCCAAACCATACATTAAAGCTTCCTGCGGTCTCGGTACGAGTCGATTCCGACCCGAAGCTTCTCCTACGAGTCTACGACGGGACTACGGGGAACCTGACTGCCATACCTAACGGCAGGCAGGCCCTGCCTACCGGCACCTGTATGCTCTATGAATGAGTCGTAGACCGATAGGTAGAGGCGGCGTCAGGCATGTTACACTCGCTATTCTATGTTTAAACAACGTTTGATGGTATCTCATTTCTGGGAAACAATGGTCAGGTTCGTTGACTTAGTAAAATTCGTAAGCTATTCTTAATAAATGGAAAATATAGTCTGCTCCAATAGAAAAGCATACCATGATTATTTTATCGTGGAAACATACGAAGCAGGCATTTCACTGCTTGGCACAGAGGTAAAGTCTTTGAGGGAAGGCAGGGCAAACCTTAAAGACAGCTATGCACTTATAAAAGACAATGAAGTTTTCCTCCTTAACTGCCACATCAGCCCATACAGTCATGGTAATATCCAAAATCATGACCCTTTGCGAACCAGAAAGCTGCTCATGCATAGAAAAGAAATAAACAAGCTGTGGGGCAATCTCAGTCAGAAAGGGCTTACACTTATCCCTCTCAAGATATACTTTAAAAAGGGAAAGGCAAAAGTAGAGTTAGGGCTCGCAAAAGGCAAACGAAAGTATGAGAAAAGAGAAGCATTAAAATAAAAAGAAGCTCGCAGGGAAATACAAAGGCATTTGAGGAGAAAACGTTAAAAAATCACGATACAGAATGTACAACAGAAAATTAAGGATTTTATACTCATTAAAATTTTATTTTTTATCCGTAAGTGCAACAAGCCCCGGTAAATCCTTCCCTTCCAAAAGTTCCAATGCTGCACCACCTCCGGTCGAAATAAACGATACACT
>DAOVVO010000006.1 GCA_030637135.1 Nitrospirota bacterium | reverse complement strand
GTGTTTGAGATAAGGGCTTAATACTAAGTCCTTCGACACATAAATTATATGACAATTTTTTTTCACTCAGGACTTAGTGCTGACTTCGGCGAGCTCAGTCGAGTCGAGTGAGCAGAAGTGGTGATAACGTTTTTTAAAATACATCACCATACGTGCGAATCGAAGCACTAAGCCATTTTAAAAAGTAAATGTTGTAACCTGACAGATTAGCCCCCCATTAGTATTCTAATCACTCAGGCAAACATACACACGGAAATTTTAATAAGCAAAATTTATGCCAGGTAGATATGTTTAAAATACAGAGAGATTCAGGGAAATGACGGTGAACAGATGTTTAAAAAATGAGCAGTATGTTTATTTTTTAAACAAACTAATGTCCTCGTTTTTCTCCAGTTTTTCTCGCAACGTATTCCTGGATATGCCAAGCATTTTTGCAGCCAGGACCTGATTGTTTTTAGTGAGTTCAAGGGCTCTTTTAACCAAGAGGTGTTCAAAAGTTAGTACAGCCTTCTTGTATATATCTTTCTGTCCTCTTTCCAGAAGTTCATTCACAACATCGGAGAATGTCTGCTCTATCTCTGTTGTTCTCTCGCCCGACAATTTTATCTGTGATAACCATTCGCAATCCTTGGCTGAGAGAAAATCATTATGGCATAAAACCATTCCACGGTGGATAATACTTTGAAGCTCCCTTACATTTCCAGGCCAATGATAGTCCATAAACTCTCTCAGTATTTCTGGCGCTACTCCCTTTACTGCTTTACCCAGTTGTCTGTTAAATCTCTGTATAAAATACTGAATGAGGCCCTCCAAATCATCTTTTCTTTCCTTCAGCGGTGGTACGAGTATGCTTACAACATTTAAACGCCAGTAGAGGTCATCCCTGAATTGCCCCATGTTTCCTAATGCTTCAAGGTTCTTGTTTGTGGCAGCTATAATTCTTACATCTGTTTTAATGACATCTCTCCCTCCAAGCCGTTGAAAACAGCCGTCTTCAAGCACCCTGAGCAGTTTTGATTGAAGGGAAAGCGGCATATCTCCAATTTCATCGAGAAACATGGTGCCTGTGTCGCACTGTTCAAATTTGCCGATTCTTCTATTATCTGCACCTGTAAAAGCCCCTTTTTCATGGCCGAAGAGTTCACTCTCCAGGAGAGATTCCGGGATAGCTGCACAATTAACAGGGAGGAATGGTTTATTAACCCTTGTGCTGTGGTGATAAATAGCCCGTGCTATGAGCTCTTTTCCTGTACCGGTCTCTCCCCTCAAGAGCACAGTCACATTACTTTCTGCAACCTGACCTATCTTTTTGTATGTCTCTAACATTGAGGGACTCTTACCAATGATTCTATCTCCTTCTTCATCTTCTGCTCCGTTAAGGGATACCGGTAGAGACATTTTTCCTGCCAGAATTGCTTTCTCCACAAGGGATATCAATTGTGTATTGTCAAAAGGTTTCGTTAGAAAATCGTATGCTCCATATTTCATAGCAGTTATCGCCTTTTCAGAGGTACTGTACGCTGTCATCATTATTATCGTGAGGCTTTGATAGAGTGTTTTTAGTCTCTTAAGGGTTTCAAGCCCGTTCATTTTGGGCATTGTTACGTCCATGATAACGAGGGCAGGAGTTTCCAGTGCTATTTTTTGGAGTGCCTTTTCTCCACTTGTGGCGGTAATTACATCATAGCCATGTTTACCAAGAATTTTTTTGAATGAATGAAGGACTCCTTTTTGATCATCTACGACGAGGATTTTATCCATTTTCTGCCTCTTTCGGTAATTTTACCGTAAACACTGTTCCGCTTCTCTCGTTACTGTTAAAATATAACTGTCCACCGTGTGTCTTAATGATATTATAAGCTATCGAGAGCCCGAGTCCTGTGCCATCGGCTTTTGTTGTAAAGAATGGGTCAAAGACCTTTGCTTTTATATTAGACGGTATGCCGCTGCCCTTATCCCAGATCATTATTTCTATAAAACCGTTATCTGTCTTTCCGGAAATTCTTATCTCTCCTCCGTCAGGCATGGCCTGGATAGAGTTAAGAACGAGATTCAGAAAAACCTGTTCAAGAAGGGACCTATCCCCTTTTATATGGGGAAGGGTTTCTATCATATCTTTATGTACCACGATTCCATTATGTTGAAGATCAAAGGTTGCAAGGGTTAAAACATGGTCTACAAGAGTGTTTATATCTATCTCCGAGGAATGAAAGTCCTTCTGTCTTACAAAGCCAAGAAATCTTGTGAGTATTGTATCTATTTTTTCTATTTCGCTCTGTATAATTTCTGCATCCTCCTTTGTCATATCAGGTTGTTCTCCAAAGGCTTGAAAAAGCATCTTGAGGGTTGTGATAGGATTTTTAAGCTCATGAGCCAGCCCTGCTGAAATCTGCCCGATGGACGAAAGCTTCTCAGCCTGCAGCAGGTGTGTATAGGTATATGCCTCTTCAATCTTTTCCTTTGCTGCCTTCAGTTCCCAGGAAAGTCTATTAAAGCTGTGTGCAAGATACCCGACTTCATCCCTGGATTGAACTTCTAATCTCCTGTTAAATTCTCCACTTCCGAGGATTCTTGTAAACTCAACAAACTTGTTCAGGGGTTCTGTGATCAAACGGCTCATGAAAAAAGAAGCAATCATGCCTAACAATATTACAACTATTATGATGGGCATGGTTATGTTTCTCATCCTGGAAAGTACAGATTTTAGACTTGCCTCTTTGATGCCTACATGAAGCTCTGACTTTGTGCCATCAATGATAGTTACCCCTACATCTCGTATGTACCCTGCTTCAGTATCAAGGAGTTGGACATTTATTGCCCTGTTATTAAGCGGGTTCCATGAAAGGATGTCAGAAGGGGTACCGTTATGAAACGTATGAGTGAAGATGTTACCTTCTTCGTCTGTAACAAAAATATATTCCAAATCCTTTTCTCTGTTCAGAACTTCGTTCAGTGCCTTTGTTGTTTGGAAATGGTCTTTCAGGATAATAGTGTTTGCAATTCTCTCAGAGAGTGTGCCCGCAAGAGATACAGCTTTTTTTTCGAGTTCTGTCCTGAAGGCATTAATAACGACTCCTCTTATGGAAATGATGATGAGGAATGCAACACACAGAGCAACTGATGTTGTAAGGAGGATTATTTTTGTGCTGAGCTTCATTTTGTTAACAGACCGTATTTTCTCGCAAGGACTGCCACTTTGTAGAGTTCATTTTCATTGACACGTGTAAAACCGAGGGCCATTTCGGTTTTATCCCAGTCAACGAGCATATCTTTATGCGTTGTCATTGGATGAAAGTCCAGCAGGGAGGACCTGACAGCTTCAACTATCTCATTCTCTACAGCACCGTTATACGCAATGAGACTACTTGGAAAAGGCTTTGATATCTTTAAAATCTTTATTGTTCCTTTTTCTGCCAGTCTTGCTGCAAGGGTATCCTGAATACCACCTGCATCACACTCTCCATTTAAGACAGACTTAACAGCGTTGATATGGGAACCTGTATAGACATAATCACTGAGGTCTTTGAGGGTAATTCCTTCATCTTCAAGCATCTTTCGTGGTATAAGATGCCCTTGTGTTGAGATTCTTGAACCAAAGGCAAAACATTTCCCGTTTAAATCCTTTATATTTCCTAAGGCGCTTTCCGGGCTCGCAAAGATCACAGCACGGTATTTCGGATCTCCTTCTTTATTAACACCGCTCACGAGGTACTTAATCCCGTATCCATATTTCTCCCTGCCAATGACATAGCTGAGAGGGCCAATGGCAGCAAAATGTGTAACTCCGTTGCTGAGGTTTTCAATTGTATCTTCATATTTCTCATTGAATTTTATACGGAAACGTTTACCCGTAGTCTTCTCAAGATACTTGAGCAAGGGTGTGTAAATCCTTACATCTTCCTTGGGATCCAGTCTGAGGTCAAAACCGAACTGAAGAATGTCTTTTTGAGTATTATCTATTCCCCTGTGAGTTTCATAGGTTCTCTTATAAAGACTTACCTTTTTTGGGTTTTCTTTCTGTGAGCATCCTGAAAAGATCAGGAAGAAAAAAAAGGGGAATACCATAGAGAACCTGAAAAGTGTCTTTATATGAATAACTGAAGACATGGATTATATAAGATAACATTTTTCTTTCACGTTATGGAGTGCACGAGAATATATAGGAAGCACTGAAGAGTTCGTAACCATAAAAAATATTATATAAGGTGGTACTGAACAGGGTCAATACATATGGGAACACGTTTTGAACTGCTTGTCTTTGAAATGGCAAGGTGATATACTTATGTCCATTCTGTAATGCTTCATGAAAAGTATTCTGAATGTACTCAAATAATGTTTAACCGTGCCATTTAATCTCTCCATCTTTCACAGAGCAGTCAAAGCCGTTGAGGAGGAGGGAACATCTAGGTTCACCTCACTTGCAGGTTCGTCATCTGCATTGTTTTTTTCAATGCTGAAAGGGCGGTACCTTGTCATCTGCCACTCTGAGGATTCAGCACAGGCGTTTTATTCAGATTCTACTTTCTGGTCTGAATTTCTCGGCACTGAAAGGCCTGCGCTCATACCTCCAAAAGGAGACCCCCTTCGTTTAAAGAATCTCAGGGATGTTTATAAGGGGGAGAAAACGAGACTTATTGCCTCTGTTGAAGCTGCCCTATCGCCACTATGGCATGTGGATAACTACCCGTTATTGTGTTTGAGGAGTAATAGTACCGCTGACAGAGATGATGTTGTTGAGAAGATAAGAGACTATGGTTATGTATCAGTGCCTGTTGTTTCAGGATACGGGGAGTTCAGCATAAGGGGGGGAATACTTGATGTGTTCCCTCCCGGGGAAGAGTTCCCTGTGAGGATAGAATTTTTTGGCGATGATATTGAATCACTACGGTATTTTGATGTAGATACCCAGAGGACTATTAAAGAACTTGAAGAGGTATTCATTGGTCCTGCGGAAGAGCCAGCGGAGGGAACGAATCTTATACATATTGCAGGAGATGGAACAGTAATAGTACATGAGCCCGATGATATAAAAAGGCATTATCCCGAACTGAACAAAATATGTGAGGGCAAAAAAACCATATTTGTTACGTCATTGCCATTAAAAGGAGAGGGTTTTGATTTTGAAATCAGTGGACTCGGAGGATTTGGCCTTCTCCCCCGGGAAAGAGAAAGTCTGGAAAGTTTTGTAAAGAGGTTAAAAGAACTGAGAGAAAGATATTTCATACTGATAGTGAGCGCATCAGAGGGACAGGCAAAGCGTCTGAGAGAATTATGTATTGAAGAAAACCTTGAAGTCCCGATTCTTGAGAAAGCTGCTGCTCTTAAATACAGGGGCAGCCCTGTAATCACCACAGGTGATATAAGGGGCGGATTTGTTTGTGATGGGAGTATCGTCCTTGCCGCACGTGATATATTCGGAGAAAGACCTGCCTTCAGACCCTTAAAAAAATCACGGGTTTCACATCTCATTTCTTCCATAGAAGACTTTAAAGAAGGTGATTATTTAGTTCATACAGATCATGGCATAGGCACGTTCCTCGGTCTCAGAAAACAGAAGATTGAAGATTATGAGGGCGATTTTATAGTGATGGAGTATCTCGGAAGCGATAAGCTCTATGTCCCGCTTGAACGGATAAACCTGATTCAAAAGTACCATGCACCTGAGGGAATTAAACCCAGAGTGGATAAACTCGGCGGGAAATCCTGGCAGAAAACCAAACAGCGCGTGAGACAGAAGGTAAAGGATATGGCGGAGAAGCTTTTATCACTTTATGCCAGACGTTCAACAGTGAATGGCTTTGCGTTTTCAGGTGATACAGAACTCCATAGAGAATTTGACGGGTTTTTCACTTATGAAGAGACACCGGACCAGTTAACCTCTGTCAGCGAGATAAAGACCGATATGGAGAAAACAACCCCGATGGAAAGGCTTTTGTGCGGCGATGTGGGGTACGGCAAAACAGAGGTAGTAATGAGAGCATGTTTCAAGGCAGTGTATGATTCCAAACAGGTTGCAGTTCTTGTCCCGACAACAATACTCGCAGAGCAGCATTATGATACCTTTACAGCACGATTTTCAGCCTTTCCAATAAGAATTGATTTTCTCAGCCGTTTTAAAAGCAGGGCAGAACAGAAACAGACTCTCAGAAAACTTGCAGAGGGAGAAATAGATATTCTTATAGGGACTCACAGGCTTTTAGCCAGCGATGTACGTTTCTATAACCTGGGGCTTCTGGTTATAGATGAGGAGCATAGATTCGGAGTAGCTCATAAAGAAAAAACAAAGGCGCTCAAAACAAATGTTGATGTTCTCACATTGTCTGCAACCCCGATTCCAAGAACACTGCATATGGCCCTTTCCGGAATAAGGGCTATGAGTGTTATAGAGACAGCGCCTGAGGACAGACTTGCCGTTAAAAGTTTTGTTGCCAGGTTTAATCCTCAGATAATTAGAGATGCCCTTGAGAAAGAACTGGACAGAGACGGGCAGGCATTTTTTGTTCATAACCGCATTCAGGATATATACAGCATGGCAGTTTTTCTTAGAGATTTGTTACCCCACTGCAGGATAGCTGTAGCCCATGGGCAGATGAGAGAAAAAGAGCTTGAACAGATAATGAGGTCATTTTTTAGGAGGGAAATAAATATTCTGGTGTCCACAGCAATCATAGGTTCAGGAATTGATGTGCCCTCTGCGAATACTATAATTATAAACCGCGCGGATAAATTCGGGCTCGCGGATTTATACCAGTTGAGAGGACGGGTAGGGCGTTCTCATATCAGGGCATATGCCTATTTTCTCATCCCTGGTGAAGATATCATCACAGCAGAAGCGAGGAAAAAACTTCAGGCAATTCAGGAACTTGGTTATCTCGGCGCAGGTTTCAGGCTTGCTTTAAGAGACCTTGAAATACGGGGAGCAGGTAATGTGCTGGGTGCTCAGCAATCAGGGCATATAGAGGCGGTTGGTTTTGACATGTACCTCGAAATGCTGGAATCTGCTGTGGCAGAACTGAAAGGAGAAAAAGTAATACCCAAAATTGAACCTGTGCTCGACCTCAAAATAACAGCAGTTATCCCTGAACGTTACATTGAGAACCCTGACCTGAGATTGAGCTTTTACAGAAGGATTGCATCTGTAAAAAACAGAAACTCTCTGATGGAGTTGCGTGAGGAGTTCAAGGATAGATTCGGTGCTCCCCCGGAAGAAACACTCAGGCTTCTTGAGATTATGGAAATAAAACTGCTGGCTAAGAACATATCTGTAACAAGGATACAAAATATGGCAGGAAGGATGAAGATTGTTTTTGCGCCCGAAACCCCTGTAACTTCACAACAAATCTTTTCGCTTTATAAAAACAGGAAAACATATCTTAAGTTCCTTCCCGAGGGGGGCATTGAGGTGGACTTACGGGGTAAGGAATGGAGCGAAATTTTCATTGAACTCAAATCGATTATGGAGGAACTCGGAGAAGTTTGAAAACAGATTTATACTAACCGTGGCATATTTACCATAACCCATTGAGTTTAAATTGTTTTCTGAAAATAGAATCTTATGCGGTTGTAAATAATCCGGGTTATATGTTATAAAAATAAACCGGAAGTCCATTCAATAACAAATTAACACTATTAAGAGGAGATTTATAATGAAGAAAGTGGTGGCACTCATATGTATTGCTGTTTTTGCAGTTGGATGCTCTTTGAAGGGAGATTCCGATAGCCCTATTCTTGCTAAAGTTGATGACACAGCAATAACAGAAGAAGACTTTATTGACGAGATGAACCGTATTCCCGCATGGGCGAAAATGAGGTTTCAGACTGAAGACGGCAAAAAACAGTTTCTCGATGAACTCATTAAAAAAGAACTTATTTATCAGGATGCAAAGAGAAATGGACTCCACAGGGACGATGAATTGAAAGATAAGGTAGAAGAATTCAAAAAAATGACACTTATAAAAATAGCTCTTGAGAAAGAAGTCGAACAAAGGGCTAAAATACAACCTCAAGCAGCCAAGGAGTTTTATGACAAGAATCCTGATAATTTTATAGTGGGTCGTGAAGTGAGGGCACGACACATTTTAGTGGAAGCAGAAGAAAATGCAAATAAGATTTATGAAAGAGTTCAGAAGGGAGAGTCTTTTTCCACGCTTGCAAAGGAATTCTCAAAAGATACCGGGTCTGCACAAAAGGGAGGAGACCTGGGATTCTTTGGACGCGGCAAAATGGTCCCGGAATTTGAGAGAGTTGCTTTCAGCCTTAAGGTTGGCGAGGTAAGCAAACCGGTTGCGACGAGATTTGGTTACCACATCATAAAGGTCACCGATACAAAAGAAGGCAGACAGGGTGAGTTCGATGAGGTAAAGAACACTTTATCAAAAAGGCTTGTGATGGAAAAACAAAAAGATCTGTTTGACTCTTATATTGATAGTTTAAAGAAAAATGCAAAGATTGAAACAAATGCCTATGAAGCACAACTTCAGGCGCTGAAGGTGCCCGAGGGACAGATCCCGGAAAAACAATAGTGAGTAAGAAGAGTTAAACGTAAAGAGGACGAGGAATATAATATTAAATGTGCCCGTTAACCAACGCTGTTCTCTATGAGGGTTTGCCCCGTTAGAGAAAATTCATACCGTTAGGGATTGTAAAATCCTTAACGCTGTTTGCCCGGAGTTTTTATTATTGTTATTTTTATACTTTTAGAATATTCTTAAGAGAGGTTGATACTATGACGTTAGAAAAAAATGACAAACAAAGCTTAATCAAACAATTCCAATTGCATGGTAACGACACAGGTTCTCCTGAAGTGCAGGTAGCTATCCTCAATGAACGTTTAAAATCACTTACCATACATTTTCAAACGCATAAAAAAGACCACCACTCACGGAGAGGTTTATTAAAGCTCGTAGGTCAGAGGCGGAGTCTGCTGGATTACCTCAAAAGACGCGATAAGACGAGATATGTTAAGCTTATCGAGCAAAGCGGGTTGAGAAAATAGTTCTATAGATGAATAAAGTTGAACTTGAGTTCAAGGGAAAAACCCTTACCATTGAAAGCGGACTTCTTGCAAAACAGGCTGATGGCTCAGCAGTTGTTACATATGGTGATACGGTTGTTTTGGCCACAGCTGTTGCAGATAAAAAAGAAAAAGAAACAATAGATTTTTTCCCGCTTATAATATCCTACCAGGAAAAAAGTTATGCAGCCGGGAAAATCCCCGGAGGTTTTTTTAAGCGAGAAGGACGACCTAGTGAAAAAGAAACACTCACCTCCCGGTTGATTGACAGACCAATAAGACCGTTATTCCCCGAAGGATTTTATTGTGAGACTCAAGGAATAGTGTCAGTTCTTTCCTATGGTGATGAAAATATAGCGGATGTTCTGGGTATTATCGGGATGTCTGCTGCCCTTTGTATATCTGATATTCCGTTTGAAGGTCCTGTTGGAGCTGTGAGAGTAGGGATAATAAAAGACTCGCTTGTGGTAAATCCGGATTTTGAAGAAAGCGAAGCGTGTGACTTTGATCTTGTAATAGCAGGCACTGAGGAAGCAGTGCTCATGGTAGAGGGAGGAGGGCTCGAAATCAAAGAGTCAACACTTCTCGAGGCCATAGATATTGCTCATGGAGAAATAAAACGTATTGTTGATATTCAGAGACAGTTTATACAATTGGCAGGGAAAAATAAAAGACAAATTGTCCCGCCCGTAATAAGTGAAGAGATAGAAAGTTCGGTTTCCGCTCTTTCACTGGAGAGAATAAAAGATGCTATTACGATTCCTGATAAATTGAGAAGACAGGAAGTCCTTGATACTATCCTTGGAGAAGTTATTGACACGATTAATGTTGGTGAAAATGATGTTTCAAGAGAGATTGCAGTTATATTCAATGATATTGAGAAAAAACTTGTCCGGGACATGATTCTGGAAAAAAATGTGAGGACAGATGGCCGTACATCTGATGACATCAGAACTATAAACTGCGAGATTGGAATCCTTCCAAGGGCACATGGTTCTGCCTTGTTTGTAAGAGGTGAGACTCAATGCCTTGCGGTTGTTACCCTGGGTACATCTGAAGATGAACAGCGGATAGATTCACTTGAAGGAGAATCAAAAAAGACTTTTATGCTTCACTATAACTTTCCGCCTTTTAGTGTGGGAGAAGTAAAGCCGCTGAGGTCGCCAGGCCGTCGAGAAATCGGTCATGGTGTTCTTGCTGAAAGGGCATTAAAGGCGGTTATCCCTCAAAAGTCTGAGTTTCCATACACGATAAGAATAGTTGCCGACATACTCGAGTCAAATGGCTCGTCGTCTATGGCAACAGTCTGCGGGGGGGCGCTTGCCCTTATGGATGCAGGCGCACCCATAAAAGCTCCGGTAGCCGGTATTGCAATGGGTCTCATAAAAGAGGACGAAAAGATTGTTATACTCACTGATATACTTGGGCTTGAAGACCATCTTGGCGATATGGATTTCAAGGTTACAGGGACAGAGGATGGTATTACAGCCTTTCAGATGGATGTTAAGATTAAGGGTGTAAGCAGGGAAATAATGGAGGAGGCTTTAGAAAAAGCACGACTCGGAAGGTTATATATCCTTCACAAAATGTCCGAAGTCATTGCAGGACCGCGAGAAAAACTTGCAAAATATGCCCCGCGAATTTTTGTTATGAAAGTAAAGCCTGACAAGATACGGGATGTTATCGGGACCGGAGGCAAAGTCATAAGAGGAATAATAGAACAAACTGGCGTGAAAATAAATATTGATGATGAAGGGAATGTCAACATTGCATCTATTGATGAGGCGTCGGCTCAAAAAGCTATGGATATCATAAATGGAATTGTTGCAGAGCCTGAACTCGGAAAACTTTATATGGGAAAGATAAAGAGGATAGTTGATTTTGGTGCATTTGTGGAAATACTGCCCGGTACCGAAGGGCTCCTTCATATTTCTCAGATTGCGGACAGGAGGATAGCGAAGGTGTCAGACGTACTTAAAGAAGGAGAAGAAATTCTTGTAAAGGTTATTGAGATTGATAAGATGGGCAGAGTACGTCTGAGCAAAAAAGAAGCAGAGAGAGAAAAAACAACTACGAAGCATTAAACAACCTGTTTATAACTTCCATTGAAGGGAATTATCCCTATAGAATTTAACCACATAGCACGTCAGCAAATCAGCTGAGGCAGAAAAAATTCCAAAAAATATTTTTAATTCTCATAATGTACTATTTAAAATTTTAAACGTGGTCATTGTAATTTCACTGCAGCAGGTTTCATTTGGCATCTGATTTCATAACATTTTTGACGGCATGTATAAAAAAATAATTCTTGATAATGGCATACCCGTAGTTCTTGAGAATGTAAGAGAAGCCCTCTCTGTGACTTTTGGTATCTGGATAAAAATTGGCTCAAGAAACGAATCCATTCAGGAAAACGGTATTTCCCATTTTCTTGAGCATATGTTTTTTAAAGGGACAGGGAAAAGGACATCAAAGGATATTGCCGTGGAGATAGATTCACTTGGCGGGGAACTGAATGCTTTTACATCGCGTGAGACCACGACCTTTTATATAAAAGTCCTTGATGAACATATAGAAAAAGCAGTTGAACTTATCACGGATATTTTTCTTCACTCTACTTTTCCTGAGGAAGAAATTGGAAAAGAAAAAGGAGTAATATTTGAAGAGATAAAAATGGTTGAAGATACACCCGAGGATTATATGCATGATTTGTTTAATAAAAGCATTTGGGGAGAAAGCGGGTTGGGGCAGTCTGTACTCGGGCGGGAAGAGGCCATTAAGAAATTTACAAGAGATGACCTTCTCAATCATGTCCAAAGATATTATGGGAAACAGAATATAGTCATAGCCTGCAGCGGGAACTTTAGAGAAGAGTCTTTGATGAAAAATCTTAATCTCACCATAGGCGCTATTAGTAGAGATTCACTGCCAAAGGAAGAGTATTGCCCCGAGTTTAATGGTCAAATCAACATTGTTCCTAAAAAACTATCAGAGGTTCATTTATGCCTCGGTCTCAAGGGTATTGCTCAAGTGAGTGAAGATCGTTATGCAATGTATTTGCTCAATGCGATACTCGGTGCCGGGATCAGTTCGAGACTTTTTCAAGAGATAAGGGAAAAAAGGGGACTTGCCTACTCAATATATTCATTTAATATTTCTTGTTTTGATACCGGTGTATGGGCTGTTTATGCAGGTACGGACAGAAAACAGGTTAACGAGGTAATTGATATCATTGTTCAGCAGATGAGAGGACTTTCTTGTTCACTGAATATGAACGATCTTGAAAAGGCAAAAAGTCAACTAAAAGGAAATCTTATGCTTGCACTTGAATCTACAAATAGCAAAATGATTAATATAGCGAAACAGGAAATATATTATGGCAGATACTTTTCTCCTCAGGACATAATCAAAGCTGTAGAGGCTGTTACTCTCGAAAACCTTAAAGAACTTTCCCAACGGCTGGTGAAAAATAGCCCTCTTGCATTGACAGTTTACGGTCCTGTGAAAAAGTTAGCAACACATATTATATAGAATACAAAGTTTTATATGGTTAATTAATGTAATCTGTCCAACATGTTCAAAATCTACATGCACATCAGTGCATATCTCTGTGTGTTACAGACACATCTGTTTTCTGCTTTTTAAAGGTTTTTTTGAGTTCTTCAACTATTGTGGGTGATCTGTGTTTTCCACCCGTACATCCCACGCCAATTGTCAGATAATTCCGTCCTTCTGTCCTGTATCGTGGGATAAGAAATTGGAGCAAAGAAGAGACCCGTACGAGAAAATCTTTCGTTTCTTTTTTCTTCATAAGAAAGTTTTTTATCTTGGCATTTGTTCCATTAAAGTGCTTTAATGCTTTGATAAAGTTTGGATTTGGGAGAAATCTTACGTCAAATAAAAGGTCTGCTTCAGGTGGTATCCCGTATTTATACCCGAAGGAAATGAGAGAAACGGACATGGTGTCCTCTTTTCCTTCATGATAAAGATGCATAATAGTTTTCCTTAGTTGATGAGGCGTGAGGGATGATGTATCTATAATTTTATCTGCTGCATCTCTTATTGTTGACAACATTTTGATTTCCTTGTGAATTGCTTTTTTGAGGTCTTTGTATCCAAGAGGATGGGGCCTTCTTGTTTCCTTGAAACGCCTCAGGAGTACTTCCTCTTGTGCCTGGAGAAAAATTATCTCTATATCGCGGGTTTTTCTTAAAGAAGAAATAGTTTCAGCAAGGTTAGCAGAAAATTTCCTTTCTCTTATATCAACACCGATTGCAATTTTTGATATGTCAGGAGTTTTGTGGCACAGGTGAACAAAGGTTTTTATGAGAGAGGTGGGAAGATTATCTACACAAAAGTAATTACTGTCTTCAAAGGCGTTCAGCGCTACCGTTTTGCCTGATCCTGAAAACCCCGTCAATATAATAGTGAAGGGCTGTTTCTTTTTCTGCATCTTTATCGTGTTGGTTCTATAAGCCCGAAGTGTCCATCTTTTCTTCTATATAACACATTGACTGCTCCGGAAGATGCATTTGTAAACACAAAGAAATTTTTATCGAGCAGCTCCATCTGCATCACTGCCTCTTCCGGACTCATGGGTTTAATATCAAAGGATTTCTTTTTTATAATTGAAGGGGAACGATCTTCGGATGTACGTATCATGGTTGTTTTTTCTTCCCCTTTTCTGCGAGATCCCAACTTTTCTTTATATTTTTTTACCTGACGTTCAAGTTTTTCTACTACCTCATCTATAGATGAATACATCTCTCCTGTAATACTTTCAGCCTGTATCATCACGCCGTTTGCCTTTAAAAGAATTTCCGCTTTGTGTCTGTATTTTTCGACACTGAGCGTTATTGTAGCCTCTGAAATATTGTTAAGATATTTTTTAAATTTTGATATCTTTTCTTCTGCGTAATCTTTCAGGTTATGTGTCAATTCCAGGTGTCTTCCCGTAATAATTATATTCATTATAACCTCCTTAATTAGTATTTACAGAATTTTACATCTAAAGACAGTAATCTTAAAATGTTGTTCGTTATGAGTTATTAATTATTCGCAAAAACGGATGTCAGGCTCCTCATGGATTTTCCATAGCTACGTTATCTTAAACAAAAAACGTATAACGTGTTACTTTGTACCCTACGTCCATTTTCTACGTTTGCTGTGAGAAGATATTTTAAGTTCTTCTCGATATTTTGCTATTGTTCTCCGAGCAATTTTTACTTTTAAATCTGAAAGTTTTTCGACTAAATCTTTATCACTGAGTGGATGTTGAGGGTCTTCGTTAGATATTAATTGCTTGATTGTGTTTTTAATTAATGATGATGAGACATCACCATCTGTACTGTGGAAAGCATTGCTAAAGAAGAATTTAAAATCAAGCAGACCCTCTGGGCACTGCATATATTTGCTGGATGTTACCCGGCTTATTGTGCTTTCATGCATTCCCAGGTCAGTCGCTATATCCTTGAGATTTAAAGGTTTAAGTTCTTTTATACCTTTCCTGAAAAATCCTTCTTGAAATTTAAGGATACTTTCAGTTACCCGGTATATTGTCTTGTTTCTCTGGTCAAGGCTTTTAAGCAACCATACTGCAGAACGGAGCTTTTCTTCAAGAAATTGTTTTTCTTC
The DNA here is from genome assembly GCA_030637135.1 of Nitrospirota bacterium. GTDB lineage: Bacteria > Nitrospirota > Thermodesulfovibrionia > UBA6902 > BMS3Bbin08 > DAOVVO01. The sequence goes on along the minus strand of DAOVVO010000006.1, from coordinate 8,896 downwards.
CTGATTCAGACTATTCTTTTTTGCAAGGAGCTTTCGATAATAATTTGAGAGTTTGAGTCTTGGAATGCCGTCATCATTCAGTACAATAATAAACTTGCCTTCCGAATCTTCAACAATATAAACATCAGGAATTATATAGATGACCTCATCGCTTGAATAATTTCTGCCTGGTCTTGGTTCAAGACCCTCAATGATCTTGACAGCTGTTAGGATTTCATCAACAGGCACTTTAAATTTAATGGCAAGTTTTTTATATTGTTTTTTCTCCAGTTCCTTGAAACCATCGGTAAGAATTTTTTCTACCAGTGTATTTTCAAGATTGAGAGGTTTTGTTTGTAACAGTAAGCATTCCTGTAAGTTTTTTGCTCCGACTCCTGGAGGATCGAAATTCTGAATAAATGACAGTGCCTCTTCAACGCCCTGTGTATCGGTCTGTGCAATGGTAGCTATTTCTTCAGGGGATGCTTGTAAGTATCCGTATTCGTTTAAATTCCCTATAATTATTTCTGCGGTTTTCCTTAATGATTCCGATGTACGTGATAGACGAAGCTGCCAGAGTAAATATTCATATAAATTCATTTTTTTTGTATTACGTTCGAAAGGAGTGACAGTTTCCGTACCATTTGTAAAATAACCAAGGTCTCTTCCATCGCTTCCCCGATCCTCAAAATAGTCATCTGCGGTAAATCCAAACATTTTTTCAAGCGGTGCTTCAAAATCATCAGGCAGTTCCCGGGCAGATTCCTCTCCTTTTGGTGTATCTTGACCTTCATTTTTTTCAACAGATTCTTTTTCTACTACATCTTCAAGGAAAGGATTTTCCATAAGCTCTTGGTTTAATTTAATTGAGAGCTCAAGCTGTGGAAGTTGCAACAGTTTGATTGACTGCTGCAACTGAGGGGTAAGTATGAGCTTTTGGCTCAGTCTCAATTCAAGTTTAAGTTCTATTGCCATTATAGCGTAAAATCCTCTCCGAGATATGTTCTTCTTACGCGTATGTCAGAAACCAGTTCACGGGGAGCACCGTGTGCAAATATATGCCCCTCACTTATGATATAAGCTCTGTCTGTTATTGAAAGTGTTTCTCTTACATTGTGATCAGTAATTATGAGTCCAATCCCTTTATCCCTGAGCTGTTCTATAGTTTTTTTTAATTCTATAACGGAGAGAGGGTCTATCCCTGCAAAGGGCTCATCAAGCAGTATAAAGAAAGGATTTACGGCTATAGCTCTTGCTATCTCTACTTTTCGTCGTTCTCCTCCTGATAACTGATGCCCCTGTCTTTTGGCAAGATGAACAAGTTTAAATTCTTCAAGTATATTTTGTAGTTTTTCTTGTATATCATCCTTCTTAACATAAGCTATTTCAAGCACTGCTTTTATGTTGTCTTCGACACTTAATTTTCTGAAGATTGATGGTTCTTGCGGGAGGTATCCGATCCCTTTTTGAGCGCGTTTATAGAGGGGAGAGTTGTTGAGATTTTCTCCGTCAAGGGATATTGTACCCATATCCGGATTTATAAGTCCAAGTATGATATAAAACGTTGTGGTTTTGCCCGCGCCGTTTGGGCCGAGAAGGCCTACTATTTCTCCAGATCTTATGTGTAAATTTATACCCTTTACGACAGTTTTTCCATTATAACTTTTTTTAAGTTCTCTAATTTGGAGAGAATGCATTTCTTATTCCTTGCCCTTTTTTTAAAACCACCCGACCGCCCTTCACCATGGTACGGTTCTTTTTAATAAAATAAGTTATTTCCGTGCCGGTAATTACGTTTCCTCCATCAACAGCCTTGGGTTTCCCCGTAAAAACAATTTTTTCCTCGTCTCCGATATAGATTGCTTCTTTTGAAAAAATGATGCGTTCATTTTTGAATGCTTTTACATTTCCGGATGCATGTATCCTTGTAATTTTTCCTAAAGAATTATTATAAAAAACCTCCATCTTATCCGAATAAATTGTTATATCTTCATTTTTGGCTGTTACCTTGCCTTCAAAAATCACGATATTTTTTTTATTGTCAGCAATGAGTGTTTCAGAGGTTATTACTATAGGTTTTTCTTCTGCAGGCATTGCATTGGCAATAAACGTACCAATGAATAGTGAAGTGATTATTGAAATTTTACTAACGGTAGAAAATGCCTGTGACATTGTCAAGTATTCTTATTTGCTGATTTCTTACTTTTGCAACTAATCCTGTACCTTCAATGAAGAAGTTTTTCCCTTTGAATGCAACCATATCTTTAGTAGTGATTAATTCTTTTTCTCCGTTCCATGTTAGTGAATCTGTAGTGAGTTTATCCCCTTTTATGTCTATTTCTACAGGCTTGTTAATAGTGAGATTTTTATCCTTGATATTATATACACCGCTCCCCCCTGTTAAGATAATATCATATTTATCATGTATCCTTATTAATAGGTTTCTGAGGATGACGGCTTTATTCCCTTCAGGGAATGTTGCATTTTCAGAAACAAGTTCCCATTTAATTTCATTATCCTTTTTATGTGTTACACGAAATCCACGCATAGATGATGTTTTATATACGGGATATGTTTTTATTCCATTTTCTTTATAGCTGATGAGAATGAGGATTGCAATTGCTAGGGTTGCTAATACTAATGCAAGTACTTTGTTTTTCATATAAAATTATCTCCAAATATTCTATTTTAAGTCTATCACAATGGGTACACCTTGTAAAGAGTTATGGATACAACACAAGAAAATATAAACTTATGTTTTCTAAAAAATACCTTTAGGGAACCATTGTTTTATAAGGATTTTTCAGTTGCAGCCTGATATGTATTGTTTTATAACAATGCTCACATTTGTTGTGAAATGAATTATAAAAAAAGAAAAATCCTCTTTGACAAATAAGTTTTTATGCTGTATTTTTTTAACTCAAAAGGATAAAATTTTTTTTATTAAAATACTCTACCTTATGCAGGAGTTTTAATCGTCTCCTCGCAAAACTATTTCATTATTTTAGATTTTTAAGGATGTCGCTTCTTTTAGTAAATACTTGACTACATATGGAGGTTGGTTTTATTCTTATTTATCATGAAAAAACCCTGGGCAGGCAGATTTAGAGAAAGGACGGCGAAGACTGTGGAGACTTTTACATCGTCTATCCCATTTGATAGACGTTTATGGAAATATGACATTGAGGGTTCCCTGGCTCATGTAAAGATGTTAAAAAAACAGAACATTATAACGTCAAAAGATACTGATTCAATTATTCGTGCCCTTGAGAAAATCAAACGGAACATTCAAAAGGGGAAATTTCAGTTCAGAGATGATCTGGAAGATATCCATATGAACATAGAGTATGCACTCGTGAAAGAGATTGGAAGGACCGGAGGAAAACTCCACACTGCAAGGAGCCGTAATGACCAGGTCGCTGTTGATCTTAGACTCTTCCTTAGAAACGAAATAGAGGAAATACAAAAACTAATTAAACTGCTGCAGACAGTCCTTGTAAAGCTTGCTGAAAAAAATATAGATATAATTATGCCGGGCTATACACACCTACAAAAGGCACAGCCAGTGCTCCTTTCCCATCATGTGCTTGCATACTTTGAGATGTTTGAGCGTGATAGAGAGAGACTCAAGGATTGCTTGGAAAGAGTGAATGTATTGCCTCTCGGGTCAGGTGCTTTGGCAGGTACTACACTGCCGATTAACAGGAAGTATACTGCTCGTCTCCTAAAATTTTCTTCGATATCAAATAACAGTATAGACGCTGTATCAGACAGGGATTTTGTGATAGAGTTTCTTTCTGCAGCAAGTTTATTCATGGTACATCTTTCTCGATTTTCGGAAGAACTTGTGCTGTGGAGCAGTGCAGAGTTTGGCTTTATTGAGTTGCCCGATGCATATTCAACCGGCTCCAGTATAATGCCTCAGAAAAAAAATCCTGATGTTCCGGAACTTATACGTGGAAAAGCCGGCAGGGTGTTTGGACATCTCATGGCTTTGCTGGTTATTTTAAAAGGACTTCCACTTGCATATAACAGAGACTTGCAGGAGGATAAAGTGCCTTTATTTGACACAGTTGATACGGTAAAAGCGTGTACCGCTGTGCTCACAGAAGTAATGCCAAAAATTAAGTTTAATAAAAAAGTAATGTTGAAAGCCGCTCTTGAAGGGTATTCAACTGCCACAGATCTTGCGGAATATCTTGCAAGAAAAGGGGTACCTTTCAGAGAGTCACATAACATTACGGGCAGAATAGTTAAACATTGTTTTGAAAAGAAAAAGTCTTTGATGGATTTGAACTTGAAAGAATTCAAGAAATTTTCAAAAATAATAGATAAAGACGTTTTTGATTATCTTTCGGTAGAATCATCAATTAACAAAAAAAAATCTTATGGAGGGACGGCGAAAAGAAGAGTTATGAATCGGATAAAACAAATTAAAACCGGGAGATGAGGCATGAACTTAGTATCAAACGGTTTACCCGATAAGAACAGTGTTCAACGCTCTTTAAGACGTAAGAGATTAATTCTTCTGTCTTCTTTTTTGTTTTTTACTTTTATTGCTGCCTGCGGCAGAAGGGGAGACCCTGTAGCATTAGAGCCATACAAAGAAGTAGGGGTGGTAAAGGATCTTGAGGCAACAATAAAAGACGAAAATATTTATCTCACATGGGGATTGCCTGATGAGAAAAGTTTCCCTGAAAAGGCTCTTAAAGGTTTTGTGATTTTCAGGGCGAAGATTTATGAAGGGGAAACCATGGAAGAATGCGAATGTCAGTTCAGATCACTTGATTTTGTTGTTCCTGATAAGCAAGAAAACTTTGAATATCTTGATAAAAAAGCGATAAAGGCGCAATCATACCTGTATAAAATAGTTGTTATGGATAAAAATAACCGAATGGGTAAAGATTCCAATACTGTTTTTGTAGAGGGATTAAAACCAGAACCTGAAGAAGTGATAGTTGTACCCGATGCACCAACCGGGCTTTTAGCGGTTTATACACTTAAAAGCATAGTCCTCACATGGGATGAATTAAAAGGACAGAATATAAATTTTTACAAAATTTACCGCTCCGTGGGGGATTATTTTTTCCCTATTGGTGAGTCTGTTACCCCTGTGTTTACAGACAGAAACATTGAGGTATCGAAGAAATATTATTATAGAGTCACTGCTGTAGCAGAAGCAGAGGGACCACCTTCTCAGGAAATTGAGGTAGTAACAGAAATCTATCGACCCTGAATCTGGGAACATTTACTGACTGAAAATTCATCAATACCATGAAAGAGAAAATTAAAAAAGCTTTCGAAGAGAGTGCATCCGTTAAACTGGAGTTTATTAAAGAAAATGTTGATATGATAGCTGAGGTATCTAAACTCCTGTCTGATGCATTTAACAGGGGGAATAAACTTGTCCTTTTTGGTAACGGAGGAAGTGCTGCGGATGCATCGCATATTGCGGGCGAATTTGTAAACAGGTTCAAGAAAGAACGTCCCGGCCTTCCTGCTATAGCTCTTAATACAGATACTGCTGTTCTGACGTCAATCGCGAATGACTATGGTTTTTCAGAGATTTTTGCACGTCAGATTAAGGCCCTTGCGCTGGAAGGTGATGTGGTGATTGCTATCAGTACAAGTGGGGATTCTGTTAATGTTTTAAAGGCAGTTGATGCAGCGAAAAAGAAAAAATTAAAGATAATAATATTTACCGGGGCAAAGGGCGGCAAATTGGCGTCAAAGGCTGACTACGCGTTTACTGTCAAATCCAGTAACACGCCACGAATACAAGAAACCCACATTACACTTGGGCATGTTCTCTGTCAGATGGTAGAGGAAATACTTTTTGAAGCTCATAGAAAAAGATAGCAAAAACCACTCCTGATCTTTCATTGCAATAACCGTTTAAAAACCATTATCATATAAAAATAATAAAACGTACAACAAGAGTTTACCCATGTGTATGTTTTTTTACTCATGAGGAGTTAAGACCTCTCAGATGAAGAAATACCTCCAGAAAAAAGAATTTTAAAAATGAAATTTTGCGCAGTTATACTTGCAGCAGGTCGCGGTAAACGGATGAAATCCCTCAAACCAAAAGTTCTCCATGAAGTTTCAGGAAAACCCGTACTTCAGTATAGTATTGATGCTGTCAAGGCCTTGAATCCCCAGAAGCTTATAATAGTGATCAGTAACGAAGCTCAGGAGATAAGAAAACACATAAACAATAAGACTGTTTTTTTTGTTACTCAGAGGAAACTTCTCGGGACTGGTAATGCCCTTGCAGTGGCAAAAAACGTTCTAAAAGAATATAGTGACACTACGATTGTTGTCCTTAACGGGGATTCTCCACTTATTACTGCAAAGACGTTGAAATCTCTTTTGCAAAAACATAAACGAAATAACAATGCTCTTTCATTTCTTTCTTTTATTGATGATTCGGTATCAGGCTATGGCAGGGTTTTACGTAACAGTAACAGTAAGGTCATGAGTATTGTTGAAGAAAAACACGCAACTTTTAAAGATAGAGGGGTAAAGGAATTAAATGGAGGAGTTTACGCCATAGAACATAATATCTTGCGTGATCTCAACAAGCTTAGAAAGCACATCTCTTCAGGTGAATATTATCTTACCGACATTGTTGAGATTGCATCCAAAAGGGGGGAGAAAGTAAATGCCTATAGCTGTCCGCCTGAGGAGGTAAGGGGCATAAATACGAGGGCAGAATTATATCAGGTGTCAAAGATTTTAAACAACAGGTTTATCTCACACTGGATGAAGAAAGGTGTTACTTTTATTGCTCCTGAAGCATCAATCGTACACCATTCAGTATCTATTGGAAAAGATACTATCATTTATCCAAATACCTGCCTTGAAGGAAATACCACAATAGGGAAAAACTGTATTATATATCCGGGGGTCAGGATATCAAACAGTATTATTGGCAATGGGGTTTTGGTCAAAGACTGTTCTATAATTGAAGACAGCAGGATTAAGGAGACGTCAACTGTCGGACCTTTTACACAGGTCAGAGCGAACAGCATTGTTGACCGAAATGTGGAGAATAGGGAATTTAGTCGAGCTTCAAAGCGGTTATAGAAGATAATACCAGGGCATTACACCTCACGTGCATAGGAAATGCGATAATCGAGAATGATGTAGACATGGGGCATACGTATTAAAAGATAAATATTGAGAGTAAAACGCAAGAAAAAATTATTGTGAAACTTGAAATGAAAATGATTTTATTTTCAACTTTCCTATCCAAACTCTTATAATATTAGAATATGTGCGGGATAATTGGATACATAGGAAAACAGAACGCTCTTCCAATACTTATTGAGGGACTAAAAAAGCTGGAATACAGGGGGTATGATTCTGCCGGTGTTGCGTTTATTAATAAAGGTCACATAGATGTTAAGCGTTGTGCCGGCAAGATAAAAGATCTGAATAATTCCTTAAAAAGTAAAACTCTAAAAAGCTTTCTCGGAGTTGGACATACGAGATGGGCTACACACGGGAAACCTTCCGAGGAAAATGCACATCCGCATAAGGCTGGTGGTATTGTAGTTGTGCATAACGGGATTATCGAGAATTATCTTGAGCTTAAGACAGAGCTTAAAAAAAATGGCCATGTCTTTACTTCCGAAACGGACACTGAAGTTATATGTCATCTTCTCAACAATTATACCCGTGATGGCCGCACCATAAAAGAAGCCACTCTTGAGACAGTAAAGCATCTCAAAGGAGCTTATGCGCTCGGGATAATAAGTGAGAAAGAGCCTGATAAGATCATTGCTGTCAGAAAAGATAGCCCTCTTGTTATCGGGCTGGGTGATAAAGAATTTTTTATTGCTTCTGATATTCCTGCATTTCTCAGCTTCACGCGTGATGTGATAATCCTCGACAACGATGAAATGGCTGTAATTATGCATAAAGGTGTTTCAATTTCCGATTTTAATAATAACCCCGTGGAGAAAAAGGTTACGAATATTACGTGGAGCCCGACAATGGCTGAAAAAGGTGGTTACAGGCACTTTATGTTGAAAGAGATATATGAACAGCCGAGGGCAATTAGGGATACCATAAGAGGGAGATTTTCACTGGAAACAGGAAATGTAAACCTTGAGGAACTTTCAATAAAGGCAAGCGAGCTTAAGAAACTGAATAAAATATTTATTGTAGCATGCGGTACCTCCTGGCACGCTGCACTTGTTGGTAAGTATATGATTGAGGATATAGCCGGGATTCCTGCAGAAGTTGACATTGCATCTGAATTCAGATACAGGAATCCTATTTTTCCCAAAGACAGTCTTACCATAGTTATCACTCAATCAGGGGAAACTGCAGATACACTTGCGGCTCAAAGGGAAGCCAGGAGATACGGGTCAAAGGTCCTGAGTATATGTAATGTAGTGGGCAGTACCTCTTCAAGAGAAGCTAACAGCATTTTTTTTACACATTCAGGTCCTGAAATAGGTGTTGCATCAACCAAGGCATTTACTTCACAGCTTGTTGCTCTCTATCTTTTTTCAATTGCAGCGGCAAAAGCAAGAGGAGTGGTTGATAAAAGGGCATCAAAAGAACTTTTAAACGATTTAATATTATTACCTGAGAAGGTTGAGAGTGTGCTTAAATTGAATAATTATATATTGAAAATCGCCAAAGAGTTTTTCCAGGTAAAAGATTTTCTTTATTTAGGAAGATCAATAAATTATCCAATAGCTCTTGAGGGGGCATTAAAATTAAAAGAAATATACTATATTCATGCAGAAGGTTATCCTGCCGGAGAGATGAAACACGGTCCAATTGCTCTTATTGATGATGATTTGCCCGTACTGGTTCTTGCAGCCGATGATAAGGTATATGAGAAAATACTTTCTAATATTGAAGAAGTAAAAAGCCGGGGTGGTACAGTAATTGCCCT
>DAOVVO010000084.1 GCA_030637135.1 Nitrospirota bacterium | reverse complement strand
GCAACGTAAGCAGGCGTATATACCCAGCCTACATATCCAGAACCCCAATATACTGCTCCTCTGACAGGCGGTACCCAGAACCATCCTATGGAGACACGAAAAGTCCATCTCCCATAGTGATAAGGTACCCACCCCCAGGGCTCATAGGATACCCATACATAGTCATCGCTTCTCCATACCCATCTGCCAATCCTGTATGGAGACCATCCGGAAGATATGACGACCCTTGGAGTCCAGACATAACCATATTCACTTGAGTATACCCATTCCCCGTAGTTGTCGAAATCATAGGAATAGACTCTTAATTCCTCGGGCAGATATCTGGAACTATACAACTGTTCAGTACCTCTTCTGTCCCTTTCCCTGTTCCACCTTTCCCATTCATCAGAGAGACCTAAAGGAGACATATCAGCATAATTATTCTCACGAAGGGACAAAGTTTTACCGGCATGAACCTTTATCGTTCCATTCACACTTTCTGCGTACACAAGACCCTTGAAAACAGAGATTTCGGAGTTACCATAATCAGGCTGGTCAATTCTAAAGCGAGCGCTGTCATGTGCCCTTACCAAAGTTACAGGGGTTTCGATTTCAATAACGCTGTCTCTTCCCCCCCTGAAATTAACATAAGCATGTCCCTCTTCAAGATAAAACTGAAACGAATACGTGTCTGCTACGCGAACAACGAGGGAAGAATTTTCATCAATCCTCAAAAAAGACCCTTCTCTCATTTGGATTTCAAGCCTGCCTTCTTCAGGCACCTCTATCCTGTCTCCTTCCATGAGTGGCATATTTATGAGCGCAGAAATCCATTGAGTTGTATTCTCTGTTTTTACCCTGACATCACCTTTTATAAAACTTAATCGAAAAGCACCACTGTTTGACGAGTAGGAAAGAGAGGGGAGTAAAAAAAGTATCATTGCGATGAATATGATTTTATATGGTTTCATTTTTTGTCCTCCTTTAATTTTACGGTTATAGCTTTATCACTTGAAATGAAAACAAAGCTCATAACGTCGTCATTATAATTTTTTTTCTTCACTATCATTACTATCATTAAAGCAGGCATTTGTGAAGAATGTGTGAATTTTCATCAAAAAAACACCTTCCAAAAAAAGTGAAAGAACTAAAATGTGGTCAGGTCTATTTTGTTGACACAAAGAGAGGTGGCCGATTATCTTGGCATGTACTTTATATCAATAAGCAGGATTATGCGTGAAAGAAAGAAATGACATAAAAAAAGACCCCATATTTTTACTATATCTTGGAAGTCTGTTCCTCTCATACGTCAGTCGGTATGATATGATAATGAAAGCGAGGCCTCCATTTTCCCACAGATAACTTTCCGGTGGAATGATACATGATCATGTCATTTATACAGTTATCTCACTCATCATCCACAAGATAGTGTCTTACACACATAATGGGTAGAGAAGGAGGACTTAACAATGCTTTGTGAGTATGTAAATGTCTGAACACGAAGGAACATACAGGACTTTTACGGGAAAGACTTACTCTCTTTACGGTATCAACACCGGAACGAATCAATACTACAAAGTCATCAAAAAGTTGGCAGATTTATTTTTGCAACAGTGCCCTGATAAAAAGAGGCTTTTGTTTCAAATCCAGAAGGCGAGCGTTAACAGGTCTTTTTTCAAAAAGCGGTCTGGAAAGAATATTAATCATTCACTCATTTCATTTATAAAAAAGACTTTAAGAGATTCGCTGTCAGTTTATACAGCGGGGGTTAAACATCACTTGAGAACTTTACCACTGTCACAGAGATTTGACAGCACTTTAATGACAAAAGAAGAACAGTACCACCTGTATATGCTGGAGATTGAGCTTGTTAACAGGATTTATAAAGAACCGTTTAAAAGCAGTCAATACAAATTTGCACTTCTCCCTCATTGCCTGCGTGATTTTAGACCAGATTGCCATTCTGTTCCGGGAGATGTTGAATCTGTGTGCAAGGAGTGCACGGAAAGGTGTTTTATACATCTGGGAAGCCTTCTTTTGAAAAAGTACAACATCCATCCTTATATTTCTGTCACTATGGATCTTGAAAAGCTTTTTAAGAGGCTCAAGGCAGAACATCCAAGCATCGGTGCACTGGGGGTTGCCTGTGTCCCTGAACTTGTCAATGGAATGAGGATATGTATTAACCTGGATATACCACCTGTTGGAGTTCCGCTCGATGCAAACCGATGTGCCAGATGGATGAAACAAGCTTGTGAAAGCTCATTTAATCTGAAAATGCTTGAAGCCCTGATAAAGTAGCCTCTCATTGACCTCCAATCTTTACCCAACGTCTCTTAGATTCTGCAATTTCGTCATTTCATTTTAAGAAATGTGAGGATTGAAAAAATCAACCCGTTCGACTGTCCCCGCTTCAACTTTTCAGACATTTTTTCTATTAAAAGCAGGGTATCCATGTGTGAAAACAAGTGAAACATGGTCATAGTATTCTCTTTCACTTAAGTCTGCCTAACTATATACAAAAAAGGTAAAATTAATACTTGAATTGCATCAAAAAGAGGTTTAAAATATAGATATAAAGAGAAGGATACATCCTCATGAAAGGAGGTGAAATTATGGCTGGCAAGGGTTTAAAAGAACTGGTTAAGCGGGAGAGATCGAAACCTCTGTTTCCTATCTATGATATTGAACACTGGTTTGAAGAAGCGTGGAAAAAACCGTTTTCACTGTTTGGACCGTCAATCTGGCCGGATCTGCGCGTTGCTGAGCGATATGAGATTTCGCCATCTGTTGACATTTTCGAAGAAGGCAATGAAGTTATCATGAAGGCTGATATACCCGGCATGAAGAAGGATGATCTCAAGATCGATCTTACTGAAAATGTCCTGACCATTTCCGGTGAAAAGAAGAAAAAAGAGAAGATCGAACGAGAAGACTACTTCAGATATGAACGTTCCTTTGGCTCCTTCTACCGCAGATTTGAGCTACCGGGCGACCTGGATACCGAGAAGATAAAGGCGCACTTTGAAGACGGTGTGCTCGAAGTGAGAATTCCTATGACAAAAGAGGCAGAAAAGAAACATAAAAAAATATCGATCGACTGACCCCTCCTAAATCCCCGGCATCATGCCGAGGATTTTTTTTGCAATTTTACCATACCATTATTTCCCTCATTACTTCCCTTTTTTCCCTTGTTACAACATTTTCCCATTACGTTACCGTTCTTCTACCTTCCTGCGCTTTGTGCACTTTTTTGCAGTTGTACTCTTCTGCACTTCGTTGTCTCTGCGTTTCTTAATCTTCATTTTAACATCAAACACTGACTTATCCCTCAAGGTATCTGGTAAAATGATACCAGGAGATGTTAAGGAGGCTGTTTCGTTTTGATGCTGAATACCGTATTACAGAAAACACAGGGATGTGTCCTTAAATCATCTGATAAAAAGCAGATTACAGGGGTTAGAATAAAGACAGAAAAGAAATTTGGTTTAAAAGAAGGGCACTTCATTGTCTGCAGAAATTGTGGAAACACCATTACCACGCCGGAACGTATGATATCTGTAAATGAACAGCATATACATACGTTCACCAATCCAGCAGGCATCACCTATGACATAGGCTGTTTTTCCTCAGCCAGCGGATGTATCGTATATGGTCAACCTACACTTGAGCATACGTGGTTTGAGGGACTCAGCTGGAGCTTGTCTCTGTGCTCACATTGCCTTGTTCATCTCGGCTGGTTTTATCAAAGTGGAAATGAAAATTTTTTTGGATTGATTATGGATCAATTGGCAGATTCTACAACACCCTGACTGTCAGTCTTTCCTTAACTTCTTATAACCGTGCCCCTGCTCTTTTGCACCATGGTTTTTTGGATGGACAAAGGGTGACGAATCAGATTGTAATGATCGAGTCTGGTAGGGATTGAATACAGCTACTTCTTCCCGGGTAACACAGTTTCAACTGCATCTCGATAAGCGCAATAGTCACAACCTGCCCCGGCTTCGGGTATGTGATCACTCGTAAGACACCGGTGCACATCTCTAATCGACTGTTCTACCCAATTATCACTCCCTGTATATGGAATAAGTGTTACGTCAAATTCCAGTTTCCCGTCAAAGGCTTCCCGATCAGTTTGTCCGTTGCAGTAAACAAAATAACCGGTGTCAGAAACAGTGAGGCCATTCCTCCGTAAAAGCCATTGATAAATCTCCATCTGGCGTTTATACCCTTCATGCCAATCTTTATCCAGTGCAGTGATTTCCTCATTTCTTGCAGTTGCCTTGTAGTCAACAACAATATATTCACCGCGCGAGTTTTGCCATAGGTCATCAATTGCGCCAGAGACAAGCAAATTTGTCGGGTCATGCAAATACTGCACACCGGTAAAATTATGTCTCCATTTTTGCAGATGGTCATGAGGCACAGGCTGTGCATCTATGCCATATCTTTCTATGAGTGGATGAGGCTTACCGTTTGCACGATGAATGTCAAATTCCCGCTTTAATAATGCGTCAACAGCGCTATTAAGAGCGAACGGGAAACCCGGTGGACGTGCAATTCCAAGCCTCCGATCAAGATAAAAGCACCGTGGACATTCAAGAAAGAGGTCGATTTTAGAACGACTGAGCTTGAAAGGTTTTACGTCACCTGGATTATAGATGTTTCTGGAACGGACAGGTGAATAATAGTTAGACATGATGGTTAAATTATATCGGAATTCATCAACTGAATGAGTGTAAAGACATTTCAGGTAATATTTTATTGTATGTCACATGTCACAAGTTGAAAACAATTTTTTGCTTTCCGGTCTTGTTTTGATATACCGGTGTTCATTTTTTATGATAATATAATAACAGAGGAAAAAATGGAAGGTTTTAAGCCAAATAGAAGACAGCTTTGTGCAGTCCTGCTCACTGTAACATTTGTTCTTTCTGCATACGCAGGTCTTTCTACAGCAGCGCAGACTGCCGTCCAGCGTCATATACCGAAGAAAGAAAGTGAAGTGCCCCGAATTTCGTCAGAAGATCTCAAGGACCGTCTTATAAAGGGCGAATTGATTCTCATTGTGGATGTTCGCTCGATCAAAGCATTTGAGACCCAACACATCGTTGGCGCCATTTCAGTGCCTCTGAGTCAGGTAAAATCACGTCTGAATGAATTCCCACGCGACCGGGAGATCGTCTTCTACTGAACTTGACCGTCTGAGTTAAAAAGCGCCCGTGCGGCGCTTATCCTGTACCAACAAGGCTATACGCGTCTTTCAGCACTGTTAGGCGGCCTTACAAGCTGGAAACGAGCAGGTCTTCCCGTAGCCCCATAAATTACAGGATTTTCATCATTAAAAAGAAAAAGCAAATGTATTCCCTTGGTAAAAAATTAACGTCAGGAAGAAATAAATTTCCTTAAGTAGCCGGAATTTTTGGTAAGCTTACCATCCTGTGTAACTACAGCCTGGCGGATTTCTGCAGGGATTGCCATATGGTGAATAATATCCTTCACACCATGAGCTGCAATCTGATAGACATAGTCTCGAATAAGGCCGCTAAATTCGTCTGATGCATCTTTCGGCATTTCAGCAGGAAGATTATCTACAGCTAAAACAGTAATCCCTTCTGATTTATAACCACCAACAAATTTTTTACTCTCAGGAATGTAGGTGTATGTTGGTTTATCCCGTGAACCTGTTTTATACGTTAATTCAATAGAACCGTTGACATCACATGATATGTCGCCAATAAATTCCAGTCGAAATGGTTTCTTTTTTGACAGAGTATGAACCATTTTTTTTGTTACCAAACGTGGAAACCTGTTATCCCAATAGCTTGTGTGAATGAGGATATTGAGAAACGGAAGGTAGGCATCTAAATTAGATTCAAATTTTTTAGGATTATTGAGATATTCTTCAAAATAAAAACCCGTGCCATCTTTGGAACGGAACTTTTCTTCTCGAAGAAAAACAATTTTATATAATTTATGATGCTGTTTCCTCTGATACTCTGTAAATTGCACCATATTCTTGGGATGAATTTCT
>DAOVVO010000027.1 GCA_030637135.1 Nitrospirota bacterium | reverse complement strand
TAAATCATACTATATGTTAGATATTATGTCAAGCTATTGTTTGATTATCTTACATTTGAAAAAAGGGAAGCAGGCTTGGAGCACAGGAAGTCCCGTACAACGAAGTTTACGGGATAAACTCCATCCTGATGTGTCGGGATGAAGAACGAATACTGAGACTGCTTGGGTGAGCGTCCCGTGTAGTCCCAATTGGACAACGGGACAAGGGGTTTTTTATATATGGTGGGCTTAGATTAAAATAAATAGCGAGCTAATGCGAGTGAATATAATGATAAGCAAGTCCTTACATTTGGATTTCCGCAGGGAAGACAAATAACATCCTCTATCATTCCTTAATGATAAAATTTAATAGCCTTTAGGCAAATATGAACAAAATGCTATCTTTTATTTAAATCGCTGAAATACGGTCAGCAAGGTAGCAAACAGATAAAGCGTATAGATGAGAGTGGTTCCATCTCAAAATGGCACGATAGTTCTGATACACCAGAAAGGCAGGCCCGTTATTGCCGTCGGGCAGAATGAGAGATGCTTTAATATCGACCCCGGGCAGATTACTGCCGTTTATTCGACGCACCCCCATTTCTTGCCATTCAGCAAGCGGTATTTCTTTGTCCAGACCCGCCAGATTCAGATTGAAATCTGACGGTAACCTCACCTTCCTGCCCCAGGTTATTCCGCTTTGCCAGCCGGAATCAGCAAGAAAACTGGCTGCCGAAGCAAAAGTATCGGGCAGGCTGTGCCATATATCCTTACGTTCGTTACCGTCAGCGTCGACTGCATGTCTGACAAAGGTGGAAGGCATGAACTGAAACTGTCCCATGGCGCCTGCCCAGGAACCTTTCATGTCTGAAATACTGACGTGTCCCTCATCGAGAATTGTAAGGGCGTTCAACAGTTCAGCCCGAAAAAAGTCGCTGCGCCTCGGGTCATAGGCAAGTGTTGCAAGCGCACCTATAACAGGAAAACCTCCAAGATAATTACCGAACTCCGTCTCAAGCCCCCATATGGCTATGAGGAAACGAGGCTGTATACCATAACGTCGCCTGATTTTTTCAAGTAAAAACCTGTGCTTTTGAAGCATACGGCGACCCGCCTTGATACGCTTCTCTGATACGCGGGAATTAATATAACTCCGGAAGTCCTGTTTAAACTCAGGCTGATTTCTGTCAAGCTTGATTACCCTGGGAATCGGCTGTAAACCCCCAAGAGCGGTTTCCAGGGTGGCATCTGATATACCCTTTGCCCTGGCCTCTGCCCGCAGACTGGCAAGCCAGTCTGCAAAGTCCCCGGTAGTTTCTGATGCTGAGAATGCAGATGCAGTCATAAGAAACACTGCAAGGGAGAGAAACGCAAACCAATTAACACGTCTGTTGTTTATTATAAGTCTCAATTTATATCCTATTTTAGCTTTTTAATAAGACCTTCTTTGTCTCCGGTGGTAAGACGGTCGCCGACTTTAACGTGCCGCTCAAACAGCTGGATTAACCATGATATAAAATTTGAAGTAATATTCTGCATTACGTGTATTCTAAAACATAATTGACATGGTTTTCACCTGCACTAATTGAAACATGTAGGGGGTGCCCTTTATATGATTATCAGGTCTTCAAACTTCACTTAACAACCCTACCCTCTCACACCCTCATATTTTCCCATAATTTCCCTACTTTTTCAGTTAATTTTTAAGGGAGAAAAGAAGGCACAACAAAGGCGCAGTCCCGTATAACGTAGTTTACGGGATAAATTCCAGATCCCCACCACACTTATTGGCGGGTAAACAACGGGGTAAACTCCAAACATATTTTTTCTTCGAAGCCTCTACTTTTTGTTTTAAAAAGGCGAAGCTCCAGCGTATAAATTCTCGAAGGGAATTTACTGGAGAAGGAGTTTATCAGAACACTACCAAATGGGCATTATAATATTTTTGAGGTTTTCACCGGCTAATCTTCACACAATTCGATGTCCCGATATTGTTTGTTCCACCTACTTATCGTTAGCTGTTACTGACTGCAAAATTGATGATTTACGATTAAAAGAGAGTAATAACTGTCAAAATCAGCCCCACCGTTTTTCTTCGCTTTTGCTTGCAAAACGAAACAGTGGGGGCTGGATTGGGTTGTTAGCTATTTATCTATCGTCTCATTAAATTACGAGCTCGTTTCTACTGGAAAACGACAATTGGATTGGTAAATAATTTTGAATTTGGAATTAGTATCTTGTTACCTTCTCCCTCAAGTTCAGTATATCGTAGGTCAATAGATACAACGGTACCCTCATAACCTGATATCTTTATGCGATTTCCTATCTCAAACGGACGATATAGTAGGATTAAGACACCCGCAAGAAGATTGGAAATAGTATCTTTCAAAGCAAAGCCTAGCGCAAATCCAGTTAATCCTATCCCAGCAACAAGAGCTGATACATTAACACCTAATGTTCCAAGTGCCGTAACAAAACCAAAGATAATTAGCGTTACTTTAGCTGTACGAGCAAGCAGTGATGCAAGGTGAGCATTAAGTTCGAAGTGCTTGGAAATTTTAATTATTGCACGTTTTGCCACATAAGCCAGAATCCAGAAAATTAGGAGAATAACGAAAGTGATTCCAACTTTTGGACCCAAGAGAGTTGTTTGCTCAAGTACAGCTTGCGCTATGTTTCCCATTAATGTACTACCTTTGGTTTTAGTTCATTAAAAAATAGCTAACAATTTAGTATATGGTTTTCTTTATAACTCCAAAACTAAAGTAGACAATATATTGTTCTTCTTTCATAAATCAAGTTATTGCATATACTTAATATCATCTTTGTAATGATATCAAGAAAACTAGATAAGTCCTTATCAACATAAATCATTACTTGTCTTTTGCTGATTTCTGAAAATGAAACATACACCATTTTTATGTCTTTTGCAAGTGAGGAAGTACTTTTTGACCCTCAATATATTTAGAATATCAATGTCTAAGATAGCAATCTACGTTTGTTCTGACGTTGTGTGAAAGGTCTTTGAAAATGATAGGGTTTAAGCTCTCTAATGCAACATTTTTGTTGCGAACAAAAATGTTGCATTAGAGATGAAATACGAAAATCTATATCTTTCCTTCGGTGAGATAAATGAGTGCTTTATTGATATCCTCTCTTTTCCCTGTAATAAAAACTATATCACCGGCTTTGAAGCTGAACTTGGGGTCAGGGCTTGTATGCATCTGATTTTCGCGTTCAACTGCTATTATTGTGGCACCTGTTTGTGGTCTGAATCGTAGGCCCTCTATAGATTTGCCCAGAACAGGAGAATTGTCATTAATTGTAAAGAGTTCAACAGTGACGTCTTTCAGAACCGTACATTTATCAAATAATGGTTTTCTTATTGTAGTCCTCGCCTGTCTCAGTGCCCTGTAACCATCTTCTCTAATCATGTCAACGAAGTTGAAAATTTCATTCTTTGGTCTTTGATATTGGTTCAGAACCATTGAGAATATCTCAACAGAGGTTTCAAACTCCTCCGGGATAACTTCATCTGCACCGAGTTTTAACAAATCATCCACTTCAGCAGCATACCTGGTTCTTGCAATGATAAATAGTTTGGGATTTTGGTCCCTTGCTGTTTTGACAATATTCCTGCAGGATGAGGGGTCTGAAATCGCAATAACAAGAGTCTTTGCTGTGTTTATCCCGAGTTTGCGAAGCATCTCAACTTTTGTCCCGTCACCATAATATATCGGCTCTCCATGTTGCTTCATATCCCTGACCGTACCAATGTTTAATTCAAGCACTACATAGGGGATATCTGCTTCTTTCAAAACTCTGGCAAGGTTTCGTCCGTTTAAACCATAGCCGATAATAATTATATGGTCTTTTCTTTTCTCTGGAAACTCTTCATATTCTGAGGGTCCTGTTATTTTTTCAAGCCTCTTCAGTAATTTATGGGAACTCAGTTTATTCGATATAAAAGGAGAGATTTGCATAATGAACGGAGTTAAAAGCATGGTTAACACGGATGCAGAGAGAAAGCCCTGGTATACCTCATGTGAAATCAGGCCTGCTGAGAGTCCGGCAACAGCAAGCACAAATGAAAATTCTCCGACCTGGGCAAGGTTCATACTGGAGTGTATTGAAGTCCGCAAAGGCCGTCTCAGCAGATACATAGAAAAAAAGCCGCTCAAAAATTTCAAACTGAATATGCCGAAAAAAAGTAAAAGAACTACCTGTAGATTATCAATAAAAAATGATGTGTCCATGAGCATGCCGACTGATATGAAAAAAAGCCCGCTAAAACTGTCTCTGAACGGCAGTATAGTTGATGTTGCCTCATGGGCATATTCAGATTCAGAAATCACAAGACCGGCAAGAAACGCCCCAAGAGCAAGTGAAAGTCCAAACTCAGATGTCAGAAAGGCTATTCCAAAGCACAGGATTAAAATTGTAATAACAAAAAGTTCACGGCTTCTTGTACGCACTATCTGATGCAGGATATTTGGAACAATCCACTTGGCAGAAAGCAGCACTATTGTGATAATGGCAAGGGCTTTTCCAAAAGTTAACATTATTTCGGATAATCCTCCTCCGCCTGACATAACAGGAATAAAAAGCATAAAAGGCACAACGCAGAGGTCTTGAAAAATGAGTATGCCAACACTGCTTCTTCCATGAGGAGTGTCTAACTCTGCCTTATCCGAAAGCAGTTTCATTACAATTGCGGTACTGCTTAATGCAACAAGGAAACCCAGGAAAATGACCATATTGAGGTTTTCAATTCCAAACCATTGATAAGAAATCAAAGTCGTTAGGGCAACGGTTGTGAGGACATAAAGGCCTCCAACACCAAAGACTTCCAGACGCATTTTCAAAAATCTGGATAATGAAAATTCAAGTCCTATTGTAAAAAGCAGGAGAATAACGCCTATTTCTGCAAATGTCTGAATAGTGATTGCATCCTTTATCAAATGTAATCCATGAGGTCCAAGCAGCACACCTGCCAGAAGGAACCCTACAATAGAGGGAATCTTTATCCTGTGTAGTGCGAATACTACAACTGCAGATATTCCAAGGATTATGACTAAAGATTTTAAAAAAACAAGTTCGTGCATAGATTAATCATAGTTTACATAATTACAAATATAAAAATATAATAAGTAAAAATTACGGGTCAAGAGGAAAGCGTAACGTTAATTTTTTAAAGGACTCATGGTAAAATCTATTGTATGAAAGTTATATTCCTGGGCGTTGGAGAAGCATGTGATGAAGATATGCCGAATAATTCACACCTTATTGTATCGGATACCGTCTTGCTCCTGGATTGTGGTTATTCAGTACCGGGTCAATTATGGAAATATAATCCAGACCACGCATTTTTAGATGCCATATATATCAGTCACAGACATGCAGATCATTATTTTGGTATCCCTGCTTTGCTTGTCCGGATGTGGGAGGAAAAAAGGACAAAACCATTAACATTTATCTGCCCGGGAGGTTTAAAAGAGGTCATTGGGGAATTAATCGAATACGGTTATAAAACTCTTACCGACAAATTTGAGTTTGAAATATATTTTAAAGAGGCTGAAAAAAGACAATCTATTATGTTTAATGAATTAAACCTGAAGTTTGCACCTACAATACATTCTGTAGAGAATTTTGCAATAAAGGTATCTGATGGAAGAAATACAGTCTGTTTTAGCGGGGATGGCATGTTTAATGGAGAAACAGAAAAATTATACAGAGATTCTGATTTAGTCATACACGAGTCTTACTCTCTTGACCAAAGAATTCCCGGTCATGCATGTATAACAGATTTACTACATATGGCACAGAGAAATCATATCAAATGTCTTGCGTTAACACATCTTCAGAGAGACCTGAGAAAGCATGAAATCGGTCATATCGAACATAAAATTTCTCAGAAAAAATTAAAAATTATCATTCCTGAGCCTTTTGAAGAGTATTCATTCTAAAAAGGAAAAAACGAACGTTCCTTTTAGGTAATGACCTGCGAACTATGTGAAAGAACAACAGAGAAGCTTTATAAGCACCACGTTATACCGAAAGTGTTTTAGTGATGTGATCTCCTATATGAGCAGAACAGCGTGGTTACTAGTATCTCCACCAGGGGTCATACCCCCATGGATCATACCACCAGGGACTGTAACGCCAGTAAGGGTAATAAGAAGGCGGATAAGGATATCTTCTATAGTAATCTCTCATCTCCTCCCAGAGATAGAGTTCCTCTATTTCAAAGAACGGATACGAATAATCCATTTCATCTATTTTCCCTAAGCGTGTTCCCCTGAACACACCAGCAATGGTTATCTCTCTATTCTGACGGAAAATCAGGGGGTCTAAAAAGTCTTTATAGAGGGCTAAAAATCTGCCATTTGATGCGCTGATGTTTTTTAAATAACCTCTGGAATCCACAGGGACATAGCTCGCTTCAATGAGAGCGCCTTCTTTTGTTGCAGTTGTTTTGACAATAATCCCTCCGAGAATAAACAGTTTTCTCCTGTGCAATTCTGGAGTTTTCTTGATATCTGAGAGTCGTACATCAAAAATACCCCTCTTCATAAGGTCATATCTCAGTACGGGTGCACAGGATAGTACCATTAAGCTGATAAGCATTATAGGGAGGAGTCTTCTCATAGGTATATTCTACATCATTCTGCACATGACATAAAGGAGAGTAAGCATTTCCTTTTTTGTGATAGGGAAAAAATATGATTATATCTGCCCATATGACGTCATTCCCGCGGAACCTGCCTACCGGCAAGCAGGGCGGGAATCCAGTGATTTTATTTACATTATCTGGATTCCGGATTAAGTCCGGAATGACAGTCTGTTTAAGAACTACAAAAGAGATTCCGTTATCACGGATTTGGAAATACTTCCTAAAGGAGAACCATTATAAAGTTAATAAATTTAATCTATTTCATAAGTAGTTGCAGTTCTATTATTAAAGTAATAGATTAAATTAAATGATCAAACGTAACGTGCCTGACGCCTGCCTGCCGGTAGGCAGGTTCCCCATAACTCGCAGAGAGTCTCGCGAAGAGTCAAGGACTATACATTTTATTTCTGAGGATTGTATGTGAAGTCATTTCTGTTTAGAATCAAGCCAGATAGTCACAGGCCCGTCATTAATCAAAGCTATCTCCATATGTGCGCCAAACACTCCCTCTTTGACTGTTACCCCTTCTTGTCTCAGTAACTCGTTACATTTCTTCCAGTAATCCTGCGCCATACGGGGTTCTGCAGAATGTTCAAAACCCGGTCGATTTCCCTTGCGGGTATCAGCATAGAGAGTGAACTGTGGCACGCTCAGGATATCAGCATTAACCTGTTTAATATTGAGATTCATCTTTCCTTTTTCATCTTCAAATATACGCAGGTTTATTATTTTTCTGCAGGTAC
The DNA here is from genome assembly GCA_030637135.1 of Nitrospirota bacterium. Classification (GTDB taxonomy): domain Bacteria; phylum Nitrospirota; class Thermodesulfovibrionia; order UBA6902; family BMS3Bbin08; genus DAOVVO01. Next base: position 5,984 of record DAOVVO010000027.1, on the reverse strand, counting down.
GTTCAATATCCTCCAGACTGTCTTCTCTGCCAACTCCAACAAGCAGGAGCAAACCTGCTTGAATGTCAGCTTTGTCATATCCTTCAACAGTTACCTTTGCGCTTGTTACGCGCTGGATTAATACTCTCATATCATCAAAAAACAGGGTAAACCATATATTTTTTAATACTATAACTAACTCTGTACATTGTTCAAGTCGGTTTTTTTAAAGTTGCCTTATTAAGACTTACATTATATAATATTTCGACCCAAACCATTGCATTAACAAATGTATTTTTATGAGTAAATTTAGATAATTTTTTATTCTGAGCATTTTTTAGCGGAAAGAAAATATGAGACTGAAAGATCAAAATGCTTTAATCACAGGAGCTGGACAGGGAATTGGTAAGGACATCGCACTCGGAATGGCACGAGAGGGTGCTCATGTTGCTGTTGCTGATATAAATTTTGAAACTGCCAAGGCTACTGCACAAGAGGTCAAGGAACGCGGGGTTCAGTGTATCGCTCTTAAACTTGATGTATCAAAACAGGATGAGGTAATATCCGCGTTTGAAACATTTATGAAGGAACGCGGGAGACTTGATATTCTGGTAAATAACGCAGGCATTACAAGAGATGCCTTAATAATGAGGATGAAGGAAGATGACTGGGATGCCGTCATTAATATAAATCTAAAAGGTACATTTCTGTGCAGCAAAGAAGCAGTAAAAATAATGGTCAAACAGCACCATGGAAAAATTATAAGCATATCATCGGTTGTTGCATTTACCGGTAATCCTGGTCAGGTTAATTATAGTGCCTCAAAGGCTGGTATTGCGGGTTTCACAAAAACTATCGCAAAAGAATACGCAACGAGGGGTATAAAGGTTAATGCTGTTGCCCCCGGCTTTATTCAGACTGTTATGACAGAGGCAATTCCTGAAAAGGTCAAGGAAGAAATGAAAAAATCCATACCACTTGGTTATTTTGGTAAGCCGGAGGATGTAGCAAACGCCGTTATTTTCCTTGCTTCAAAAGAAGCGGACTATATTACCGGTCAGGTGTTCCATATCAATGGAGGAATGTATATGTAGGGAAAACAATACATAATAAGTTAAAAATATTAATTTTAAATTTAAACATGGAGGTGCTTAATGGCAGTCGAAGAAAAAGTAAGAGAAATAGTTTCAAAACAACTGGGTGTCGATCAGGAAAAGGTTACCTCGGAGGCGTCTTTTATGGATGACCTCGGTGCGGACTCTCTCGATACAGTGGAATTAGTTATGGCTTTTGAAGAGGCATTTAGCATTGAAATTCCTGATGAGGATGCAGAAAAAATTCTAAAAATTCAAGATGCCGTAAACTACATAAAAGAAAAATCCGGTAATTCATAGATCTGGTTTTTTAACAATACAAACATTTATGGATAAAAGAAGAGTAGTAATAACAGGGGTGGGATTGGTTACTCCTCTCGGTACCGGAACAGAAAAGTCGTGGAAAGGATTCACAGAAGGACGTTCTGGAATCAGGAAAATCTCACAGTTTGACCCATCACCTCTGCTTTGTCAAATTGCAGGAGAAGTTCCGGATTTTGAAATAGACCGGTATATCGAAATTAAAGAACAGAAAAAGATGGACCGGTTTATCCATATGGGGATTGCTGCTTCTGTAATGGCGGTGGAAGACTCCGGAATCAAGATTACAGAACATAATGCCGAGCGGGTTGGAACGATTGTAGGAGCTGGCATGGGAGGTCTACCCGCAATTGAACGCTACTCAAAAATATTAAAAGAAAGGGGATACAAAAAAGTCTCCCCTTTCTTTATTCCGATGACAATAATAAACCTTACTGCCGGTCAGATATCCATCCGTTTCGGCGCAAAGGGGCCAAATTCAGCCGTGGCAACTGCCTGTGCCAGTGGTACTCATGCCATTGGAGACTCCTTTAAAATAATAAAGCGGGGAGATGCTGATGTGATGATAACAGGTGGCTCTGAATCGGTGATAACACCGTTGGGCATTGCCGGTTTTGATGTTATGAAAGCCCTTTCGAGAAGAAATTCGGAACCGGAAAAAGCGAGCCGGCCGTTTGACAGAGACAGAGATGGATTTGTTATGGGTGAGGGTGCAGGGATTATGGTAATTGAAGAGTTAGAGCACGCCCTTAAGAGAGGAGCAAAAATTTATGCTGAGATTTTAGGTTACGGTTTAAACGCTGATGCCTATCATATAACAAGCCCATCTCCTGACGGTGAGGGCGCAGCCAGATGTATGGATAGTTCTTTAAAAGACGCTGGTATACGTCCCGAAGAAGTTCACTATATTAATGCGCACGGAACTTCTACCAAATATGGCGATGAAATAGAAACAACAGCTATTAAAAAAGTATATGGTGAGCATGCGTATAAAATCGCTGTGAGTTCTACAAAGTCGATGACAGGTCATTTACTTGGAGCCGCAGGCGGAGTAGAAGGTGTTGTCTGTGTACTCAGTATTTTTAATCAAATCGTACCTCCCACTATTAACCTTGAAAATCCTGACACAGGGTGTGATCTTGATTATGTCCCTAATAAAGCGCGGCACGTAGATATAAATGTGGCAATGTCTAACTCGTTTGGTTTCGGTGGCACAAATGCATGTATCGTCTTCAGAAAATATACAGAGGCTTGAAGCACATATTGCCTACAGCTTTAAAAAAGCATCTTTAATTGAAGAGGCACTTACCCATAAATCTTTTGCTCAGGAGAAATCAAATAAACCACATTTTTTTAATGAACGCCTTGAGTTTCTTGGTGACGCTGTACTTGGACTCGTTATAAGTGAATATCTTTACAGGACGTATCCTCACTATACAGAGGCAGAACTCTCTAAAATAAAGGCATATGCTGTGCAGGAGGCAACGCTGGCAGAAGCCGCGCTCAAACTTGATATTGGTTCTTACCTTCGTTTGGGTAAAGGTGAAGAAGCAAGCGGCGGCAGGAAGAAACCTTCTTTGCTTGCAAATGCTTTTGAATCAATCATTGCAGCAATTTATCTCGACGGAGGATTTAAGAATACAAAAGAGTTTGTGCTGATAAATTTGGAAGAAAAAATAAAAAACCTTATTGAAAAGGACCTTATTTTTGATTATAAAACCAGTTTTCAGGAAATGGTTCAGGAAAAATTCGGGGTACTGCCTCAATACAGGTTAAAAAAAGAAGAAGGCCCTGAACACATGAAAACGTTCCACGTTGAAGTCTGTATAAAAAAGATTTTTTACGGAACCGGCAAAGGCAGGAGCAAGAAAGAAGCCGAACAGAAAGCAGCTGAAGAAGGGATGAAGAAGATCAAGAACGTGAAAACTGACACGAATTGAAATCGCCCTGTCGGTTTACCCTGTGAGAAAGCCACTCCGCCTGTCTTCTAACGGGGTTTACGTACAATCAAAGGTTAAGGCGATAAAATCCAAAATATCGAGCACTCTATGAGTCGTTGACCACATAACAAACAAATTATAAAGATTACATTCCAATTTCCTCATGTTTGAAATGTGCATATTAAAGTTTATTTAAAATTTGCTATGTGGTTTTTGTAATTTCGAGTAGAACGGATGGTTATTACTTACAGACAATCAGGTGTGGATATCACCAAAGGTAACAAACTTGTGGATATGATAAAGCCTGCGGTGCGTTCTACCTTCAGAAGGGAAGTTCTCGCTGACATTGGTTCTTTCAATGCCCTCTTTAAAATACATATATCACAATATAAAAATCCGGTTCTCGCAAGCAGCACTGACGGGGTTGGTACGAAATTAAAGATTGCATTCATGCTCAAAAGGCACACGACTGTGGGGATCGATCTTGTTGCCATGTGTGTAAATGACATACTTACGAGCGGTGCTGAGCCTCTTTTTTTTCTTGATTATTTTTCAACAGGTAAACTTTCTACACAAACAGCTGCTGAAGTAATTAAGGGCATTGCGCACGGATGCACAATGTCAGGCTGTTCTCTCATTGGCGGAGAGACTGCTGAAATGCCCGGTATGTATGCACATGGCGAATATGACCTTGCAGGTTTTTCTGTTGGAATCGTTGAAAAAAGCAAGATTATTAACGGTTCAAACATTAAAAAAGGCGACATTGTAATCGGACTTGCCTCAAACGGACTGCACAGCAATGGCTATTCTCTTGTGAGGAAGCTTTTTTTCGATATGAAGCGCTATAAACCTGAACAATTAAAACGAGAGCTCGGTTGTACCCTGGGGGAAGAACTTTTAAAACCAACGAAAATTTATGTAAAAAGCATCTTAAAAATATTACTGCGTTTTAAAATTAAAGGAATGGCACATATTACGGGTGGAGGAATTACCGAGAACCTGCCTCGTATGTTCCGGAAAAGTGCGGGATTAAACGCTGTCATAAAAAAAGAAAGCTGGCCTGTGCACAAGATATTTGATATTATTCAGACTACAGGCAACATTTCTGACAGAGAAATGTACAGGACATTTAATATGGGAATAGGCTATATCGTAGTTACAGCGAAACCCCATGTGTCAGGCATTCTGAAATCGCTGCGCGCTCTCGGGGAGAAAGCGTACGTTATTGGATATATCGAAAAGGGAAAAGGGAAAGTAATTTACAAATAATGCTCAATAAAAATTCCATATGTCAAAGTCCAGATTTTAAAATTTATATAGTGTCCTGTTATTGAAAAATATGGCATTTGAATATTGAAAATTTATTTGTAACGTGGCATTTGAAATGTGAAATGTAAATGGAGGGGTGAAGCCATGCTTACTATCGGAGTACTGGCATCAGGAAGGGGCTCAAATTTTCAGGCCATTATTGACAATATCAATTCCGGTTTCATTAAAGCAAAGATAGTTCTGCTCATAACGGATAATCCGGAAGCTTATGCCCTTGAAAGGGCAAATAATCATAACATTGAGACACGCATTATTCAGCCAAAAGAATTTCAGGATAAAGATTCATACTACGCACATATTGCAAACGAACTGAAGAGAAAAGACGTTGAGCTGGTCATATTAGCAGGCTTTATGAGAGTTGTTGAAAGGGCTCTTATACAAGAGTTCAGGAATAAAATAATGAACATACACCCTGCCCTTCTGCCCTCTTTTCCGGGACTCCACGGACAAAAACAGGCAGTTGATTACCGGGTAAAGATTTCAGGCTGTACCGTACATTTTGCAGATGAAGGTGTTGATACAGGTCCGATAATAATTCAGGCAGCAGTGCCTGTTTACGAGGATGATACAGAAGAAACCCTGTCTGAAAGGATTTTAAAACAGGAACATAAAATTTTCCCCATGGCAATAAAACTTTTTTCTGAAGACAAGATTACTGTTGATGGGCGAAACGTTATCATAAAAGGAAAGAGAGAAGATACGGTTATAACAAATCCCTCACTCGTGTAGGTTATGAGTCGTCCGTTAATTGTTTTTTTCTTCTGTCGCTTCTTTCACAATCCTGAGAAAATCATCCATTCCAAAGGGTTTGTCCAAACATCTAAAGGCCCCGAATTCTTGTGCCTGTTTTATAGTGTTGAGCGAAAAATATGCTGAGATCATTATTACTTTTGTTTCTGCCTTTTTCTCTTTAATTTTCTCCAGTAAATCAAGACCGCTCAATCCAGGCATTTTAAGGTCAGTGATTACAATGTCAAAATGGGTGGAGTTTAACATTTGAAGGGCTTCGTCACCACTGCTCGCAAGCTCCACAGTAAATCCCATATCTCTCAGTGCATTATGGAGTGACCACCTGATAAGTTCTTCATCGTCAACTACTAAAGTCTTGATATGCTGCGTTGAAACCATGTTTAAAAATCTACCCCTTTCACGCTCATACTATAAATATTATATGCAAATTTCAGGCCAAGAAAGCAGAAGGGTTGGGGCGATTCGGGGGACGGCACATAAGTCATTATCTTTCTTGGATATTTTATATCATTTCGTGTCTTGCCGGGATGCGGCATGACGAAACGACATACCTTCATGGCCAGTTGACACT
>DAOVVO010000012.1 GCA_030637135.1 Nitrospirota bacterium | reverse complement strand
ATTATGCCATTTAAACTTTATTACGAATGAACCTCTATTTTTTAAATGGATAGCGAGCGTATTCCCCGTGGTCTTGCCACGGGGTCAAGCGAGCGAATATAACAAACATTTTTCCTTACATTAGATTCCCTGAGGTCTTGCCACAGGGAAGATCAATGTATGGTTATCCTGCTCTCTAAAGGTTAAGAGCCATCTGAATGAATGCACGGAAATATCGTATGCTTGATAGAAACATGGCTCCACCAAAACCGATGTAAATAACTGAGAGATAAGGTTTTGGTATTGACGAGTGTCTTAAAATTATTCCTATTGTTATCATTATGATTACTATTAAATAGCTCTTCATCGGTTGAAAAGCAAAAATACATATTTTGTCTTTTAGTGCGTCAATGCGACCAATATTACGATTCACGAGCCTCAAAAAGCCAAAGTGATGAATAAGGAGTGAGAGCATTATCCCTATGCTCCCTAACCCTATTGCACTTTTTGAATTTACTAAAGATAACCAATCAAAAGCGAGTTTACACAGAATTACCCCGACAACACTCCATGTAATTCCGGAGAGGACGATTAAAAATCTTTTATCAACAGAAGGATTAAATTGTTTTAATTTCAAATTCATAGTGTTAAAGAGGGATATAAAAGTCCCATAATTTTAAAAAATCAGCACGGTATTTTGATGTAACTCATGCCAGAAATCAATCCTGTTTCTTCAGAAGTATAATGTTTGAAAATCTGTTAACATGTATGCCAACATCTGAACTATTCCCGTTTATCAATTATACAATACTTCATGAATGACTATCCCGACTCTATCCTTTATTATTTAAAGAGTTTTCCTCGCTAAAAAAAGTCTTTACCCCGTTAGAGAAAACCACCGTCGGCGCATGCCGTTAAAGATTGCAAAATCTCTAACGGGGTTAAGTTATATGTTTTATATATATATAAACATTAAATAGCTTCTTGACATGTTAATATACATATGATATTTGTATAGCTAAGAGTTATTAATTTTGACGAGCGACAATTCAATGTATCGTTATATAATTATCTAAAAAGGAGGTGAGTGTATGAAATTTACTTCAGACGATTCGCTGGACAAATTCGCAGAATCATTAGAATCCCTTAAAAAGAAAGGGATATCCCGTAGAGACTTCATGAAATTCTGTACTGCAATGGCTGCTATTCTTTCTCTCCCGGCCTCTTTTATTCCCAGAATTGCTGAAGCAGTAGCAACGAAAAAACCATATCTGGTATGGCTTGAATTTCAGGACTGTGCAGGAGATACTGAGTCTGCTCTCAGGGCATCAAAGCCGACCTTCGCACAAATTGTGCTCGATGTGTTTTCCCTTGAATACCATGAGACGATCATGGCCCCATCAGGGAAGAGTGCTGAGAAATCTCTGCAGGACGTTGTGAAAAACCAGAAGGGCAATTACTTCGCCATTATTGAGGGTGCCATCCCGATGAAGGACAATGGTGTGTACTGCTGCGTAGGTGGAAGATCAGCCCTTGACATTGCCCGGGAGGTATGTGGTAATGCACTTGCAACTATCGCTGTCGGATCCTGCGCAACGTGGGGAGGTATAGCAAGCGCAAAGCCAAACCCGACCGGAGCAGTCAGTGTAGAAAAGGCTGTTCCCGGCATCACCGTTGTGAATCTTCCAGGATGTCCCATGAATGTCGAGAATTTGACCGCAACCATTGTGCACTACCTCACGTTCGGATCACTGCCGAACATGGACAGCCACAACAGGCCTCTCTTTGCTCACGGCAAGAGAATCCACGACAATTGTGAAAGAAGGTCACATTTCGATGCCGGACAGTTTGTACGTCAGTGGGGCGATGAAGGACACAGAAAGGGATGGTGTCTGTATGAGATGGGCTGCAAAGGGCCGGAAGCCTTTTTCAACTGTCCATCCGTGAAATACAACGAAGGAACGAGCTGGCCTGTCCAGGGCGGACACGGCTGTATCGCATGCGCAGCCGACCACAACTGGGACCTTATGACACCGTTTTACAGAAGACTCCCGGTTGTTCCTGGCTTTGGTGTTGAAAGCACTGCTGATAAAATCGGCGCTGGACTTGCCGCTGCAACAGCAGCAGGTATTTTAATTCATGGAGTTGGAAGGTTAATTTCACCAAAAAAGAAAGAAGAGGGAGGTGAATAACGTTGGCTAAAAAGATTGTTATTGATCCTATTACCAGAATTGAAGGACATCTCAGGATTGAGGCAAAGGTTGAAAACGGCAAGGTTGTTGACGCCTGGAGTTCAAGTACCATGTTCAGGGGAATTGAGATTATCCTCAAAGGAAGAGATCCGAGAGATGCATGGGCCTTTACACAACGCATATGAGGCGTTTGAACTACGGTTCACGCAACCGCCTCGGTGAGAGCGGTCGAAAACGCCTTAGGTATTACGATTCCTGACAACGCAAGAATAATCAGAAATCTTATTTCCGGGATTCAGTACGTTCAGGATCATGTGGTCCATTTCTATCACCTCCATGCGCTCGACTGGGTAGATATCGTAAGTACTCTGAAGGCAGACCCTTCAAAGACTTCTTCTCTTGCCCAGTCTATATCAGATTGGCAAAAGTCAAGTACGAGCTATTTTAAGGGTGTTCAGGACAAACTGAAAGCCTTTGTTGATCGTGGCCAACTCGGCCCTTTTTCCAATGCTTACTGGGGACATCCTGCATACAAACTTCCTCCGGAAGCTAACCTCATGGCGGTCGCCCATTACCTTGAAGCGCTCGACTGGCAGAGGGATGTTATCAAAATCCAGGCACTCCTCGGTGCAAAGAACCCTCATGCACAGACATATATAGTCGGCGGTATGTCAATACCAGTTGACCCTGACAGCCAGAATGCACTGAATGCCGGAAGTATTGCATTTATGAATGGGCTCGCTCAAAAAGCAAAGGATTTTGTAGAAAAAGTATATATCCCTGATATTCTCGCTATTGCACCCTTTTATCTGGATTGGGCAGGTTATGGAGCAGGAGTTGGTAATTTCCTTTCCTACGGACAGTTCCCTCATGACACCGTAAGCAATACAGACAATCTGTATCTTCCTCGTGGGATAATTCTGAATAAAAACCTTTCAAAGGTGCACCCGGTTGACCATCAAAAGATTACAGAGCATGTCACCCACTCATGGTATGAGTACTCAGACGGAAATGACAAGGCAAAACATCCGTGGGATGGAGAGACAAACTACAAGTATACCGGACCAAAACCTCCCTATGAATTCTTGGATACAGACGAAAAATATTCATGGATAAAAGCTCCACGCTATGACAACAAATCTATGGAGGTCGGACCCCTTGCAAGGATGCTCGTTGCATATGCCTCGGGACATAAGAGGGTCCAGGAAGTCGTAAACAGTGTTCTAAAGAAATTGGGGGTTGGTCCTGCAGCCCTGTTCTCAACGCTCGGAAGAATTGCTGCAAGGGGCATTGAAACGCTCGTTATAGCAGAACAAATCCCTGTCTGGATTGACCAGCTCGCCCGGAATATGGACAAAGGTGACTTAAAAATTCATTACGGTGAAAAGTGGGATCCCTCAGAATGGCCATCAGAAGCTCAGGGGTATGGATTTTATGAGGCCCCGCGTGGTTCACTCGGCCACTGGGTAAAGATCAAAAATCAGAAAATACAAAACTACCAGTGTGTTGTACCGGGGACCTGGAATGGTTCACCACGTGACGCTCAGGGTCAGAGAGGTCCCTATGAGGAAGCTCTCATAGGCACACCGGTAGCAAACCCTGAACAACCGATAGAAATACTCAGAACCGTACACTCATTCGATCCCTGCATGGCCTGTGCTGTTCATGTAATCGACATACATGGAACCGAGGTAACAAGGATAAAGGTTGTTTAAAGGGGGTAAACATGAAAGATGAAAGATCAATAGTCTATGTCTGGGAGTATCCTGTAAGGCTGACCCACTGGCTTAATTTTCTCTGTATCCTTGTCCTTTCAGTTACCGGATTTTATATCGGTAATCCCTTTATCCATGCCTATTCCTCAGAGCAATTTATAATGGGGTGGGTAAGGTTTATTCATTTTATCGCTGCGTATCTATTCATTATGAGCATGATAATCAGACTTTACTGGTCTGTCATGGGAAATAAGTATGCAAGCTTTAAGACCTGGTTTCCATTATCAAGCAGTGATATGAGAGAAGTCCTGACAGAATTAAAGTTCTATTTTCTCATCAGCAAAAAGCCTCCTAAAATTGTTGGACATACGTATTTAGGCGGATTAACCATGCTTATCATGTTTGCTATCTTTATTTTTGAGATAGTATCTGGATTTGCGTTGTATTCAGTAACGCATTCAGGCAAAATCTGGACAGTGCTTGGTGGGTGGCTTTTGGGCATCATGAGTCTTCCGACCATCAGGTTATACCATCATCTTTTCATGTATGCAATCCTGGTATTTGCTCTTGTACATGTTTACATTGCATGGTATTCTGATGTGTATGAGAAAAACAGTCTGATGGGCTCAATTTTCAGCGGTTATAAATTTATAACGGGAAAAGAACAAGACTTAAAAAGCTAAGAACCGGCACGTAAGAAACAGGTCTGAAAGAACAATTTATATCAGCCCCGGAAGACGCAGAATAGTACCATGAGTTTTTCGGGGTTTGCTCAGGGTTGATACTGAGCAAACCCCGACTGCTTGCCCTGAGCGAAATCGAAGGGTTAAGTCGGGGACAGTCGAAAGGGTTGATTTTAAGGAGGTTTTTTGAGAATAGCTGTTTTAGGTATTGGCAACCTGCTGTTAAAGGATGAAGGAGTTGGCGTTCACGTAATAAACAAACTGAAAGATGAATATCAATTCCCTGATTCTGTCAAGCTGATTGATGGCGGGACAATGGGGCTCGACCTCCTGCCCTTTTTTGAGGGTAACGATAAAGTTTTAATAATCGATGCAGTCAATTTTGAGAAAAAGCCGGGGACAATTGACATAGTAGAAGGCGATAAAATCCCTGCGCATTGTAATTCCAAACTTTCTGTTCACCAGATAGGTCTCCCGGATATGCTTTTTGCTGCACGATTAATGGACATAACTCCCACCGAGATGTGTCTTATCGGGATACAGCCACTGTCCATGGAAACAGGTACAGAAATGTCTGATGAGATTAAGAGACAGATTGAGCCTTTATTAAACAGAGTTATTCAAAAATTGAAAGAGTGGGGAATAGATGCGGTACTAAAGGCCCCGAATTATGTGTAATTATCAACTATAAATTAAATTCCGACCTTATTTTTTGAAAAATTCTATAATTATTCATATACTAAAAACTGTTATAACAGGGGGTTGACATGTGTGTTGGGGTCCCCATGAAAATGGTAGAGATACATTATCCTTCAGGAATAGCTGAGGCAAAAGGTGTTAAGAGAAATATAGGCTTACAGCTTTTACCTGAAAATGAAATTAAAATAGGAGACTATGTCATAGTCCATGTGGGATTCGCAATAGAAAAGGTAGATAAGAAAGACGCAGATGAAACCTGGGAAACCCTCGACGAAATTCTCAGGCTTATGGAACAGGAAGAAAATGCATGAAGTATCCATAGTTATGGGGATGATTGATGAACTTACGAAAATTGCTCAAGAGAATAATGCCCGAAAGGTAGTAAATGTAAAATTAAAAATAGGCGCACTGAGCGGTGTTGTAACAGATTCACTGAGGTTTGCTTTTGATGCTATTAAATGTGAATATCCTCTCCTTACTAATACAGAAATCTTAATAGAGGAAGTACCTTTACTATTTGAATGCAGGGATTGTAACGACACCTTTAAATCAGGCGACGTATACTTCCCTTCATGCCCGGAGTGTAAATCCCATAATGTGAAACTTATTTCAGGCGAAGAGCTGCACATGGAAACTCTGGAAATAGAGGTATGACATAGAGGAGGAACACATGTGTGATGTATGCGGATGCAACCATATCAATGATACCCAAGAAACAAAAATTATCAAGGCAAAACAGAGTCTGTTAAAATCTAACGAAAATACTGCATTCATCAATAAAGAGCATTTTAATGATAAGGGAATTCTGGCTGTAAATCTTATGAGCTCACCAGGTTCCGGTAAGACCACGCTCCTTGAGAGGACTGTTGACGCCTTGAGAAAAGAATTGAGCATGGGTGTTTTAGAAGGTGATATAGAGACAGAGATAGATGCTGAAAGAATAAGGAAAAAAGGTATTCCCGCTGTACAGATTACAACAGGCGGGGCATGCCATTTAGAGTCTTCCCTTATCCATAAGGGATTTCACGCGTTAGAACACCAGCTCAATGGGAAAAAGCTGGATATATTATTTATAGAAAACGTGGGGAATCTCGTATGCCCTCCATTTTTTGAGTTGGGTGAACATATAAGGGTTGTCCTGGTATCTGTGCCGGAGGGATCTGATAAACCTTTAAAATATCCAAAGGCATTTAAGACATCGCATGTGTTCATTATCACAAAATCAGACCTCGTTGCACATTTTGATTTTGATATAGAACAAGTTAGAGAGCATGCTTTATCCATTAATCCGTTATTGAGCATCTTTGTTTTATCAGCCAAGACAGGCGATGGTTTGGAAGAGTGGTTTGATTTTATAAAGAAGGCTAAGAATAACAATGTCAAAGATTGAGATAGGACATGGAAGCGGGGGAAGTCTTACAAAGGATTTAATAGAAAATATATTTTTAAAGTATCTCAATAGTGAAGAGTTAAAGCCACTTGATGATGCCTCTTACATTAATCTGAAACGCGAAAAAACAGCCATAACCACAGATTCATATGTTGTCCGTCCCCTTTTTTTCCCCGGAGGTAATATAGGCAAGCTCTCTGTCTGTGGCACTGTAAATGATCTTTTAGTTAGTGGCTCTGTACCGGAATATCTTTCGCTTGGCTTTATAATTGAAGAGGGGTTTCCGCTTGATAGCCTTGAAACAATCCTGAAAAGCATAAACGATACCGCTGAAAATGCAGGAGTCAGGGTAGTAACAGGTGATACAAAGGTTGTTGAAAAGAACAAATGCGACGGAATATATATAAATACAACAGGTCTGGGAGAGCTTGTCATACCCCTGTTTTTAATGGATGTTTCAGATGGCGATATAGTCATTATAACGGGAACTGTTGGAGACCATGGAACTGCTGTTGCATTAGCAAGGGATGAGTTACATATTGATACCCTTGTAAAGAGTGATTGCGCCTCGTTGCATGAATTGCTCATACCTCTCTTTGATATAGAAGGACTGAAGTGGATGAGAGACCCGACACGAGGTGGCGTTGCCACTGCACTTGCAGAACTTTCAGAAAAAACCGGTCTCGGTGTGGAAGTATTTGAAGAGAAAGTACCTGTCAGAGAGGATGTCCGTTTCATCTCGGATATGCTCGGTTATGACCCCCTCTATATTGCTAATGAAGGCAAGGCACTTATTATCACATCACCTGAGGCAGCAGACAGGATTATTGACAATTTAAAAAAACACCCCTTAGGAAGAGATGCATCTGTCATAGGACGTGTTACCTCTAACTTTAACAGGGTAAGATTAAAAACCAGAATAGGAGGTGAAAGAGTGTTGGATTTGCTGGAAGAAGAATTACTTCCGAGGATATGCTGATGTATGAATTCTCTACTCTACGAGTCGTAGACGAGCCGTAGGCCAAATAACAAACAAACCTCAAATCACAAGTACCTCGGAACGAGCCTGCCTTGCCGGTAGGCAGGTCGATTCCGACAAATAACAAATCCATCCTTCGTAGCAGTACATCCGGCCGTCGTAGCCACAGCTACTGTGGCGGAGCAGGCACTGCGGAGGACGGATAAATCACAAATTACAAATAACAAACATTTTGGTCATTGGAGTTTTATTTATAAAAAATTACGATTTGATGAACAAAATTCAAGAGATAATTAAAAATATCCACTTATTAGTACCGGAGGGTAAAAGAGTCAAAATCATGAATGTGTGCGGTTCCCACGAACATACGATTGCATATGCGGGAATAAGGAGCTTAATTCCTGAAAATTTAGAACTTATCCCCGGGCCGGGATGTCCTGTGTGTATATGCCCTGAAAGTGATATTGTAAATGCCATAATCCTTTCAAAAAAAGAAGATGTAATCTTGGTTACTTATGGTGATATGTTACGGGTGCCTACACAGAATGGCTCCATAAGAACTGAGGGGAAAAATTACAGGATGGTCACCTCCCCTTTTGAATGTCTGGACATTGCACGGGCACATCCAGAAAAAAAAATAGTCTTTTTTTCAATTGGATTTGAAACCACAACCGCTCCCACTGCTGCTCTTCTTGAGATGGGAGTGCCTGATAACTTATTTATACTCAGTTCACACAGATTAACACCAACGATAATGGAAGTACTGGTTAAAGATACAGAAGTCGGTATTGACGGGTTTATAGCACCGGGGCACGTTTCAGCAATTGTCGGCTCTAATGCCTGGAATGTATTTTCTGAAAAATACGGCATACCGACGGTTGTTGCCGGGTTTGAACCTGAGAATCTCCTCTTGGGAATTTTAGAGGTGCTCAGGCAGTTAATGTATAAAGAAGCGCGGACGTCGAATGTTTATAAAAGTGTGGTTAAACCACAGGGTAACAAGCAGGCACAAAAGATTATAGAAAAATATTTTAAAGTCGCACATGCAAACTGGAGAGGAATAGGGTATATCCCTTATTCGGGACTTGAGTTAAGAGATGAATATTCTGTCAGGGATGCCAAGAAGGTCTTTATGCTTCGAGAAGTAAAAGAGAAAAATACGGCAGGTTGTATATGCGCTCAGATAATACTTGGCAAATCCTATCCTTCTGACTGTACATTATTCAGAAAGGCATGCAATCCAAAAAACCCGCGAGGACCATGCATGGTATCTTTTGAAGGGGCATGCAATATCTGGTATAAAACCAACGCAGCGTTTACTTCTTTTTCTTGATGTAGTGCTTCGTCAGTTTTTTCTGACTACGAGGATGTTCTTTTCTTCAATAATGTGCCTTGGCTTTACTATGTTTACTTCTCACAGTATCCACCCATCTAATATAGCCGCAATCTAAAATATCCCATTTGGCTTCATTATCCATTGCCTTGATTTTTATACCGGTGATACATTTAGCCTCATTCCGCCTCTTCCATACAATATCGCCCATGACAGACACA
The DNA here is from genome assembly GCA_030637135.1 of Nitrospirota bacterium. GTDB lineage: Bacteria > Nitrospirota > Thermodesulfovibrionia > UBA6902 > BMS3Bbin08 > DAOVVO01. The sequence goes on along the minus strand of DAOVVO010000012.1, from coordinate 8,461 downwards.
AACGTATTCTGTTGAGGGATTTCAACCTTTAGTTCAAAGGTGTTTTCCGGTTCATGTTCGAAATAGTGTGACTCGAAATTCAACCCTGCGCGAGAAAAATTTCTTGTTACACCGACACAAAACTCGGTTGCTTCTGTTGATGGTTGAAATTTTACACAAAGAGGAATGTCAAATCTTATAAATTTTCTTTTTTCATTCATTGTTTCCCCCCCTTACTAATGGCAGGTTTTGGATAATAAAGATGTTTTGCAATTTCCTCCTTTATTTTTTCAATTGCTTCTTCAACCGAGTCTCCCCGTGAAGTACATCCATGGATAGAAAAACATTTCATCCGGTATCCGTCAGAATCTGTATCCGCATAAAGGATGACAGAGTATTTTTTCCCTTTTACTTCAACATCATACCTCCTTTCCCTCTGAATGGTTAAAACTTCACCTTTAAGGTTTTCTACAATCTCACCCAGGGCGATAGAAAAAACGAGTTGCCCGCTCTTCAGGGTATCAATAATCTTTTTCTGATTCTTTGTCAGTACAAAAATTGTCTCACCGTCGGTTAAAAACCTGATTTCTAAAAGCGGCTTTTTTACTTCGGACATATTCTTTCTCAGATAAATGATTGCCTTTCGTATTTTCTGAAGGCTGACGCCCTTATCCAGCAGGGTCTTGGCTAGTTTCAACTGAACAAGGTCATTGAAGGAATAAAGTCTCATTGAGCCATAGCCTGAAGCTTCATGTACAGAAGGTTTTATAAAGTGTGTTCTGTCCCAATAATCTATTTGTCTTATGCTCAAACGAGTGATTTTAGATGCAGTCTTGGTTTTAAAGTTCAACACCATATCCTCCTTTTATATTCAATGAATATATTTATAAATACATTAATGTATTTATAATGTCAAGAGTTTTTTCTGTAAGACTATTTATCTGAACATAAAAGTCATTTGATTTTTGCCGCAAAAAAGAATACTTTAATAAATAAACAAAAAATCGCGAAAATCGTATACTTACCACTAACCACCTAAGGAATTTCAAGGGTAAAACGTGACATGACTAATCTTACATTTTATTTCTGGCTGATACTATTGATTGTTTATATCCTGAGCCCCTTTGACCTGCACCCGCATTTATTTGATGACCTTGTTGCATTAGGGGCATTATATTACTTGTGGTACAGGTACTCGAAAAAGAAAAGACAAAAAGATTATTCTTACACGTATACTTATAGTCAATCACGGGAAAATAAACAGAATGTGGCAGGCGGCACCTTTGACCTGGAAGAGGCTTACAAATTACTTGCTGTCAGTCCTGATACCACGTGGAGCGAAGTAAAAAGGGCATATAAAATAAAGATTGCCAAATCACACCCTGACAAAGTCAGTCATCTGAGTGAAGAACTTCAGGAAAAAGCTAAAGAACTGACTCTGGAACTAAACACTGCCTTTGATATGATTAAACGCAGCAAAAAGAAATAAAATCTGTTATACATTTTTAAGACTATGAGATTAAAAATGAGCATTACGGGACTTGTTCAGGGCGTTGGTTTTAGACCTTTTGTATTAAGGCTGGCAGAAGAAATCGGTTTAAAAGGATATGTTTTAAATAATACAACTGGTGTTTTAATTGAGGTTGAGGGGAACAATAAAAAATTACATGAGTTTCTGTTAAGGGTTGACAGGGGAAAACCTCATATTTCAAAAATCTACAGCCTACAGCATTCATTTCTTGAAGACATCGGCTTTAAAGACTTTAAAATCAGAGAGAGTGAGGAACAGGGAGAGAAAAAGGCCTTGATTCTCCCTGATATATCTATCTGCAAGGAGTGTTCAAAGGAGATAAGGGATCCAAAAGACAGAAGGTTTATATATCTCTTTACAAATTGTACAGACTGTGGTCCTCGATTTAGCATCATTAATGCTCTTCCCTACGACAGGAAGAACACATCTATGAAAGACTTCAGGATGTGTATTGACTGCGAGAAAGAATACAACCTCGTTTCAGACAGGCGTTTTCATGCTCAGCCCAACGCATGTCATGTCTGTGGTCCATGGATAAGCCTTTATGACTGTGAAGGTACCTTCATATGCGAAAAATACGATGCCCTTGAAAGAGTCATAAACCTTATACAAAAAGGTCATATAATCGCAGTCAAGGGTCTGGGAGGATATCACCTTGTATGTGATGCAACGAACGAAGAAACTGTAAGTAGACTGAGAGCAAAGAAACAGAGGGAAGAAAAACCCATGGCTGTCATGTTTCCTGATTTGGATACAGTAAAGGCTGAAGCTTCTGTCAGTGCGCTTGAAGAACGCGCCATAAACTCAATAGAAAAACCTGTTGTTATAGTAAAGAAAAACGACACGACTACCCTTGCCCCTTCAGTTTCACCGGATAACAGCACGGTTGGAGTTTTTCTGCCTTATACGCCGCTTCATCAAATCCTGTTACGGAAGTTAAAAAAACCGGTTATAGCAACAAGTGCCAACATAACCGATGAACCTATAGTTAAGGATGAAGAGGATGCCTTTGCACGACTTTCAAAAATAGCTGATCATGTCCTTGCGCACAATAGAGGTATAATCAGAAGGTGTGATGATTCAGTTGTCAGAGTTGTTGCACAAAGACAGGTACCGATAAGACGTTCAAGGGGATATGCTCCTTTGCCGGTAACTGTTAATTTCAGAATACAAAAACCTGTTCTTGCTCTGGGACCATATATGAACAACACCATAGCTCTTGGTATCGATGATAAAGTATTTATATCACAGCACATAGGAGACCTCGATACACCTCTTGCCACGGAGTTTTTTGAAGAAACTGTGAATGATTTTCTGAAATTGTTTGATGTCAAACCTGAACTCGTTGTATCAGACATGCATCCTGGATATTACAGCACAAAATTTGGTGAGAAACATTTTAATGATAAACTGGTAAAGGTTCAGCATCATTTTGCACACATATTATCTTGCATGGCTGAAAATGATATGCCTCTAGACTCAGAAGTAGTCGGTTTTGCCTTTGACGGTACAGGTTATGGCATTGACAAATCAATATGGGGGGGTGAAGTTCTTATAGTCTCTTACAGGAGATTTGAACGTGTATTTAATCTACGTCCCTATAGACTGCCCGGAGGGGACAAGGCGGCAAAAGAACCTTTCAGGGCTGGTTTGTCACTTTTATATGAGAGCTTTGGCAATGAAGCAATAGATTTTAAGGGCCTCTCCATTACCGAGAGAGAAAAGTTATTCCTCATCGATATGATGAGAAAGAATATTAATTCACCTGTTACAACGAGTATGGGAAGGCTTTTTGAAGGGGTTTCAGCATTGATTGGATTAAAACAAAGGGTATCTTACCATGCTCAGGCTGCAATAGCTTTAGAACAAGTAGCCCTCAGGTCACATGAAACAGATTCGTATCAGTTCATTATTGAAGATGGTATTATTGACTATAGACCATTGATTGAAAGCATAGTAAAAGATTTAAAATCAGGAGTGCCAGAAGAAGCAATAGCACGAAGATTCCATAATTCAATCGTAGACATGATTGTTTATATTTCAGACTCTCTGAAAAAAGAAAGAGGCATAAGAACTGTCGCTTTGTCAGGAGGGGTTTTTCAGAATACGATACTTCTTGAGAATGCATTTAATAAACTTAAGCAGAGAGGGTTTATCCCCTTACTACATCAGGTTGTTCCAGCAAATGACGGTGGGATATCACTTGGTCAGATTGTTGCTACTCAATTTTGAAATCCCTTTTGTATGTGCAGATCGTTTTTTCCACTTTTCCCTATAAGGTATAATAATAAAATGAAAAAAAATCTTCTGTTCATAATCATATCCAGCTTTTTTCTTATCTTTACGGCTCATGCTACTTATGCAAATCCGTCAACATTACCTGTAAAACATGAACTTACGATACACTTTCTCGATGTGGGACAGGGCGACTGCACTCTCATTCTGCTTCCAAACGGCGAACATATTTTAATAGATACCGGGAGACCTGCTGCAGGGCCCGGAATTGTCAGCTCCTTAAAATCGCTGGGCATTAAAAAAATAGACCATTTGATTTTTACGCACCCCCATGATGACCATATAGGAGGAATCTTTAGCATCCTGTCAGAATTTAACGTTCTCAACTTTTATGATAATGGTTTTAGTAACTTCAAGAGCACTATATATCGAGATTACATTACATTAATCCGCAGAGACCTTTCAAAATATAATATTCTGCAAGCAGGAGAATCGCTTCTTTTTGGTAAGGTGAGAATCGATGTGTTAAATCCGCTGCTTCCTCCGTCAGGCGACATGAATAATGATTCTCTTGTATTAAAACTGGTCTATGGAAAAATTAAAATCTTTTTAGCAGGCGATCTGGGATTATTAGGTGAAAGACGGCTTGTAAAAGGGAGAGATGAATTAGCGAGCCAGATCCTCAAAGTCGCTCATCATGGAGAGAACGATGCAAGTTCTGATGATTTTTTGAAAAGGGTTAAACCTGAAATAGCGATAATTACCGTCAGCACGATGAATCAATATGCACAGCCACATCAAAATGTCTTAAATCGTTTAGCTCAAGTTGGCGCAAGAATTTATCGTACTGACATAAACGGGAACATAATATTCCGGACCGATGGCAACACATATACAATAAAAACAAAACATTAATGACATTATAAAAAACTGGCACACCCTTTAAAGAGGACTGAAAAATAAATATCAAAAAGGAAATTTACAACTGGAATTGGAAGCTCTGGCTTTTGGTTTTGTTGTGTGCCATTGGAATCTTTGCTACTGTTCCGGTTGCTCGACGTCTACAGCATTTTATTTATGATACAGTCGGACAAGAATTTTTTACATATATAGTGCTCTTTGTTATTGGTGTGGGCTTTATCTCACTGCTTTATTTCTTTGTTCTTAAACTAAGAGTAAAGAGCGTTTCTCAATATATCTGGCTTTCCGTATGCACCGGATTATATGTCTTTTCTACTTTTCAATTGAGAACATATCCTGAAGAAGCAATCCACTTGCTGGAGTATGGTTTACTGTCTTTTCTTTTGTTCAAGGCATTAAGTCATAGAATACGGGACTGGACGGTGTATGTATCTGCCCTGTTATTCGTGTTATTTTTTGGTATTGCAAATGAATTTCTACAATGGACTGTCCCGGGGCGATACTGGGGTTTTAAGGATGTTGGGCTGGATGTGATTGGTGGTGGAATTTTAATCCTTGCAATCTGGCAAGGAATCAAACCAAAAATTATATGTGAGCCTGTTAAGAGAATTTCCGTTCAGGTGCTGGTTGGCATGATAACCCTTGATTTAATCGTTCTGGGGTTATGTCTTTCCAATACGCCGGGTTCTGTCAATCGTTACACTGCCACTTTCACTAAGTTATCGTGGCTTCGAACTGAAGAGCCCATGACTGAATTCGGATATAAACATCAAGATTCCAACACCGGAACATTTATTTCTCGTATGACAGTAAAAGAGTTAAGAAACATTGACAGCACCATGGGAGTTTTTTACGGTAAAGACTTACTAAAAAAAATAAGTTCTGAATTAATAGATACAGAATTAACTAAGACGTATACCCGAAACACCAATCCATTTTTATACGAATTTCTTATACATCTCAACCGGAGAAAAGACAACTCGGATACGCTTGAGAAGAAAGGTGATCCAGATGAACATATCAGAAAGAGCAACGTTGCTTTCCGAGAGAATATGCTTCTTGAAGCCTACTTCGGAAATACCTTAAAACACTCAGGTTCAGTCTGGTCTGAAAAAAAAGCACATGGATTCGAACAGACAGCGTCACTATGGAAAGGAGATTACATAAGTAATGCAGGTCAAATAATTACCTCTTTTAACCTGAAAACAGCCTGGTCATGTATTGTCATTATGTTAGTTGTAGTCTGGGCCTCTGGTGAATTCTATAAAAGGCGAATTGATAAGTAGTTTTATTCTTCTTCTACGGGCAGTTTATGTTCTATCCACTCATCAATACCACCTTCATATACCTTGACATGTGGAACATTCAGCAGTTTTAAACCAAGGGCAACCTTTTTAGATGCCTTGCAGTCTTTATGTTTGCAGTATATGATTATCTCATCGTAAGAAATTAACTCATTTCTCCTGTCAATTACTTCAGGATACGGGATGGTTTTTGCACCTTTAATCTTCATCCGGTTACCGTTATATGTACCCACTGTATCAACAACTACAAAATTACCTGTGCTATTGATTCGGGCCAGAAGTTCGTTTTTGTCTATGCATTCAAGAGAGAGGCTGAATTCTCGCTGGTATGACATTATATTCCCTTTATAATTTGTTTGTAAGGTGATTTTTATATACTGCCTTATTCATAAAATTTGAGTAAAAGGGTTGATTTTTTAAACATACACTTTTCAGCGTCTATTCTTTATAATATCAGATGAAAAAGAAAAATTTTCCTAAACAACGAAGTATTCAGAAAAAATCTGTGAAAAAACAGTACCATACATTATGTTCAAATGCGGAATGCAAGCTGAGAAAGAAAGGATGTAAAGGATCCGAGGGCTGCCCCGGCTACAAAGGAAAATGAAAAGGTTATAAATATTTTATGTATCAGGAGAATGGATGAGCGGATTTGATGCTGACAAAAGAGGCAAAAGTGTTATAAAAAAATTAGGCCTTGTTCTGGGGCTGCCGTTTATTGCACTTTTAATAATGTATTTAGTTTATCAAATGTTTTTTATATCTCCCCCTGTGATTGAAGGGCTGGAAGCTTTTGATTTCATCCCTGTTGAGAAAACTATCACACTTAATGGTAAGAATCTAAGGTCCGTCGAAATCTTTATAAACCAGGGCACTCATAGGATTGAGTTGCTCAGAGATATTCCTACAAGCAGTGAAAAGACATATATAATGCAGATAAAACCCGGAGATTTACAGTTGACGGACGGTCAGGCCACGGTCGTTGTCAATGCAACATCGGGTATTTTCAAGGAAACAAAGTATGAGATTAATTCAATTATTGATACAGTTCCTCCCTCTCTTGACATCTTAAAAGCTCCATTAACAATCGATCAGGGAGGTGGGGGAGTTGCCTTGCTCAGGGCTCAAGATGCTGAATCCGTATTCGTAAAACTTGTCGTCCCGACAATCCAGGATCGATCCCAGGAAAATAATACATTCAAGGCATTTAAAACTGTTACGGCAACAGATTCGGAATCTGCTTCAGCTCTTGAATTCGATTCTCTAAAGAAACCTCAAACCGGTGAAACTTACTTTGTTTTCTTCCCGGTACCCTTTGATATCCAAGACGGGAGTGTATTTTATGCGATAGCAGAGGATACAGCGGGCAATCAGAAAGTACAAGCACTTTCAACCAAACTTAAAATAAAGAAATATAAAACATCTGCAATGGATATTGATGATTCATTTATAAAAAAGGTAATTTCTCCTTTATTGAATGAAACAACCATATCTGACCCTTTAAGTGCTTTTAAAAAGGTTAATGAGGATTGGAGAGAGGATAATTTAAAGAAGCTGAGAGAGATAAGCAAAAAAACCGAGCAGAAGATTCTATGGAAGGGACGTTTTAAACAATTAAGGAACAGTAAGGTAATGGCGACATACGGTGACAGGAGAACCTATTTTTACAAAGGCAAACAAGTAAGCGGAAGCGTTCACCTGGGATATGACCTCGCCTCTACTGCAAATGCAATAGTTGATGCTGCGAATACAGGAGTTGTCAGATTTACCGGTGATCTTGGAATTTATGGCAACACAGTAATAATTGACCATGGTCTCGGGTTAATGAGCCTTTACGGGCATTTGTCAACAATATTAGTTAAAGAGGGACACGTCGTGAAAAAAGGCGAGGTCATTGCAAAAACAGGTTCTACAGGTCTCGCGGGCGGTGACCATCTTCATTTTGGCATACTAATACACGGGTATGAGATATCCCCCTTATACTGGTGGGATCCGCGTTGGGTCAAGACAAACGTAATGGACCTTTTAAGGGAATAAGGGCACTTATATATAAAGCACGGATAGAAAAGAGATGTTTTAGGAGTCAGGTTAAAGCTGATACGTCGATACTACTCATGCCGGGACTCGTGACAAAGATTCAAGGATAAAAATTAAAATATTAAAAATCAAAATGAAAACTTGCTACCTGTCTACCGTCAGGGAGGTTCGTTTGTGTTCTTTCATATTTTGACGTTACCGTTAGACGCCTCACGATACGGGCCCTGTACCAGTATCGGTACGGGGCGGGCTTCGACTGCCTGCCGGCAGGCAGGTTAACGATTTATAGTACCGCTTATTAGATTCTTATGTGTTCTTAACTTAAACCTTCACTCTTTTTTCATTAATAATCTTTTAACCCAAGTTCTACCAGAGAGAACCATCTGTTAGGGTCTGAAAACCATTGTGTAACAGCCAGACCCGCTTCATAAAACATCTGTTCAGCACCGGCCCT